>NZ_JBGQQY010000001.1:0-130430 GCF_045528545.1 Ruoffia sp. FAM 26254 | reverse complement strand
AGTATTTCTATTTTTGAACGTTCCTCTATGGTAAGATGTGTGTAGCTCATAACAGACCTCCGTGTTTATGTTTTTGTCGTTACTAACATTTTACACGAACCTGTTATGGGTTTCTTTATTTGTCGCAATAATTATTGCAATTCAACATAAAAAAAATCAAAACACAATAATAGATCGCTCAGGATAATCCTGATATGTCCCCCTTAAAGTAGACACTTTTAAAAGCAAACTACTTTAGGGGGAGTATATCACAGGACGTTGTCCTTTTTTATTACACAGGGATTTTGTTTAAACTTGATTGTCATCAAGTGTAATTTTCTTTTCTTTGGATAGTATTAAGCTATCAAATAGAGAAAGAAGGATTGAAATGCTACAAAAGAAAAAAATGTATATCCCATTAGTTATTGCTGGTCTCGGTTTTAGTTTAATTGCTCCTATTACTGCGGAAGCACACTGTGACACTCCCTCAGGTCCTACTTACGATGCACTTCAGACAGCCATCGAAAAAAATGACTTTAATCACATATCGTACTGGGTTCTTCCAGAAAGCGAAGCAGAATTAAAAGAAACTTTCGACAAATCTATGAGTGTTATGGACAAATCAGATGACGAAGAGACTGACCAACTTGCTCACGATTATCTATTCGAAAACTTTGTTCGCTTACACCGCGCTGGTGAAGGGGCACCTTATACAGGAATATCAGATGAGCCTACAGAAGAAGGTATTGCATTAGCTGACCAGAGTATCGCTGAAGAATCACTACAACCATTGGAAGACGCTGGGTACATCACAGAGGATAATAAAGCCCATGTTGAAGAGGTTTTTAGTAGCTTACTTGAACGTAAAGAATTCGATGTAGAGGATACAGAAGCTGGTCGCTCATTTGTAGAGGCTTATGTTGAGTTTACTCATCTATTCGAACAGGGTCACGAAGAAGAGAGTCACGATTCACATTAAATAACTCATTTCTAAGTATTTCGGTAAAACTCAACCCCATGATAAAGGTCTATGTTAGCAGACTTCTATCATGGGGTTTTTTAATTTCAGTTTAAAATAGGCAATCTAACAAGTGACACTATAGTCTAATCGTTACCTCAAAGCGATTCTGGCACTTGGGACAGACTACTTGCCTTCTTCCCCTCTTAAGAGGTAACCGTAGAGTAACACCGCATTCAGGACATTTTCTGTAACGGTGCGTTCCCATATGACGAATTCTTTGCCATATTGGCTTTACTTTCCTTTGAAGCTTACTTATCCACTTCATAAACTTTTGATTTTCTGCTCTTCGTGATGATATATTTTTAGAAAACACACGGTAAAATATCCATATGATAAAAATAGATAACAATATATTTAATAGTCGGATTTGCGCAAAAATCTGGACAATAGAAAGCACAAAGTAAAGGATAATACCTGCAACGTAAAGATAATCTATCCCATAACGCCCTTGCATGAATTGGGCTAATTTAACTTTAATTTTATTTAGCATTAGGACCTCTTTTTTAAATTTATATTACAACTACAATATGAACTTAAGAATAATTTTCGGTTGAAAGGGTAAAACTCAGTTAAAAGATTTCTATCCAGCCTTCATAAAAGTGATTCTCTAGGATAAAAACACTAAGACATTCGATATACAATTGCACTTCGATGATGGATACATTGATCAAGCATCTTTGCCTTTTAGGTTAGCTGTAATTTTTAGCATTACTTATGGTACGCATGTTCCATTATAATGCGACACCTTCTTTTCCAGCAAGTTTACCGACGGATGTGTGACGGTTTGGTTTTGGGAAATATTAGCCAGAAAAAAAGTACATCTCAGGGGTTAAACCTTGATGTACTTTCTAAATTAATGTGATACCGGCTATAGGGATCGAACCTACGGCCCCCGCGTTACGAGTGCGATGCTCTACCAACTGAACTAAACCGGCATTCTTTGTGTTTTGAACTAAAGAGAATATTATAAACCTTTCAGCGAAAAATAACACAGATAGTTTTCAGTTTCAAGCTCATTCCTCTAGCTCAGGATGGTTAATCCCTAGAATACGTTGTTGGCGTTCCTCGATATTTTGAATATCTAGTCTTTCCGTAAAATTGGGACTCGTTAGATTAAACAGATAATTACTGTAATCCTTAATATAGTTTAGCTTCTTCGGATGTGCAGAATAAGCAACTGTCAACAAAGAGTCAAACAGTGCCACCACTCCAGAAATATCTTGCTTCATATAGTGAATTAATTGCCAATAACTTTCATATAAGTCTTTTGGAAAATTATTGAAATCATAAATCACGTTACCTCCCGAAGAAAATGTCTCATCAGTGTCTTCGCCCATCACCACAAACCTTCCTGGTATACTGGCAAATTTTGAATCCAACAAAGCCTTGTAGTTTAAGATATAAATGGCGGTATTAGGATCATTTATGCCTGGCGAAACCGCCCTCAGAGCTACTTCAATCAATTTAGCTCGAGCAAAATTTGGATCGTACATAGAAGAAGGTTTTTCTTCATAAGTTAGGGTGCGGTTTATTGCCGCTTGGAGCTGTGATTCATCTTTAACTTTTCGGTTAGTGTATAAATCGACTAGCGGCTGATTTGCGGAAATAAACTCTCCTATTCTTAGATGTAGCACTATGGTGCCTTTGAATTCCTTGCTCAGTTCAACTAGTCGATTAAAATTAATATATTCAACATAACCACTCTCGTTAGCCTTTACTGTGAAGATGTGTAGCGTGTCTATTTGAGGAAGATGATCCAACAAAGGCATTTCTTGAAAGTATTCAATCGTTTCATCCGCAACTGACTCGGCCTCCTTGTACAATTTAGTCACAAGATGGTTCAATTGTACGGATATTGCCACATTATAAACGAACTTCGTAAAATAAAAAACGCAGGCAAGGGCGTACAATAAGGCAATGGAGGCCGAAACAACCAAATATTCATCTTCTGAATTGCGCATAAAAAACAAAGAGGAAAGACAATAAATAAAACCACCAAGAAAAATCCCTAAAGTTTGCATAGATGTTTTCTGTAAGAGAAAATTCTCAACAGTCCGGGGACTGAAATTAGATGAGTAGAACGAAATGACCGATAACATCGTCCCAAACGTGAAGGTTGCCACTGAAAAAAGGGAACCCGCTAGCAGGCTCAAGATTGATTTGGCCAGATTGACGCTCGTTAGAAAAACAGTCGGGAAATAGTCCACCACATTTATCATTCTGGTGTCGAGCAAGATAACACCAATCGCTAAAATGAAAGAAAAGAGCACGCTCCCTCCTAGAATAAGCCAAATACGTTTATCTTCAAAAAATAAGCCAAATGCCTTGACCATGTTCTATAACCCCTCCTTTGATAGAATTATTTTCTCTATTATACCACTCGCTCCTTAGGAATGTCTTCTTTTCAGCCGTACTTTTTCTGATGTTCTTTCTTCAACTTTAAATACGCTTCATTTTCCCTCACAATTTTCCACTTCTCTTCAAAAATGGTAGCTGACTTTGCTTTTTCTTCGTCTATTATTCTTTCTTTTATGTCGCCATTTTCATCATATTTGCGACCACCTTTGTAATTGGCGTAACGTCTAGATCTAGTGTAGCCCATTTTAAGAAACTTCCGACTCATATCCATACCCACAAAATCACCGGCTGCCTGGTAATCCAAAAACAGCTGGTAGATTTTGTCAGAAGATACTTTAGCAATTTCTGGAGTCTTAAAACGCCAATGTGGTAGTATCTCGCTTTTATAAGGTTCTACCAGAAGCACCCCTTGTTCTCCTCGGCCCACTCGATACAATTCAGGCTGGTCCCGGAAGTTTATCTGAGCGAAATCCAGTTCATAATCAAAGGCCATGTTACCCCCCCCTCATGTCGATCCATTTCACTTTTTCTGTTTAGTTTTGTTACTAAACATGACGTTAATTTTGTGTTCCAGGCAACTATCTTGTCTGCTCCTAACCGGAAGACAAAAAAGCTAGATTCGTAAAGGTCTCGCTAACATTTGTCTGTAAATTGTTTTCAATTTTATCATCATTTATGATACGTATGTCCGTATCATCGATAGGTAATAAATTCTATTCGCTATCTGGTACGGTAATCTAATTATTATATATTAAAATAAACCCCATCACTTTACTGTTATAAAAGCGATGGAGTCTCTCTTGCTTCGTATTAACTTTCTACTTTAGGAGCAAGGGCATCTAACTGCAACTCGCTATAATCAATATCAAACAAATCGAATAATTGACGTAGACAATTCATTTTACCAAAATTTGAGATTGAAGTTTTAAGATAAATTCCTGGTATAATCTCTGTTCTCCTAGTATCTTCGTAATCTGTAAATAAAGTGGTATAGCCACTATTTAATCGACTACTTGCTAACTCCATAATTTTATTGGGATTAACTCTTGCTAGTCGTTTAATTACTTGAATGAACATCTCTCGCCAGGTAGTGACTTCTTGATAATCCTCATCAACAAAAATATAACCTTTTATTCTGTAGCCCGTATAAGTTTCTTCACCATCATAAATGTATAAGTTAGATTCTTCAATAGATTCTATAGGTTGATAAGTTGTCTCTGGCATTGGCCATACCATTAATGCTTGGTCAATTAACTGATTACGTCGTTTGACTATCTCCTCTTTTCCCCACTCATTTGTTGCTTTCGGGATTTGATTTAGAAAACTAAAATGACTCTCATTAAAACCTTTTTCGATGTTTTTCTTCTCCTTAAAGGGACGATTACTATATTTTGAATTATATCTGTTTATGGCAAAATAAAAGTACATAAGTTTGCAGCACATTTGTACATGACTCTGCAGGCAAAAAAAGGCCTTGTTAGCTATTCAATTATCCTCTAAAGTTTAAGTTCCGACACTTTTACTTGGAGGTAGAAAAGGATGCTAACAATGACCGATATTAATACTATCAAAAATTTAAGAAATAATCACGATAAATCGATTAACGATATTGCCCAAACGCTCCGAATCAATTGGCGCACAGCTAAAAAATATGCCGATCAACCTGTATGGCCAAAACCTATTAAACAAATAAAACGAGGCATGATGTACGATGAAAAGTGGGGAGACATCGTTTCGCTTTGGTTAGAAGAAGATTTTCGATTACCCAAGAAAAAAAGACGTACCGCACTGAATTATTTTGAAGCATTATGTGACTTGAATTTTTCCGGTTCCTATCGCACGGTGACCAACTATGTTCGAGAATGGAAAAGTAACCATCATCAAGAGTTACCTACTGCTGGATATGAACGACTTGAACATCCACCGGGGGAAGCCCAGTTAGATTTTGGCACAATGGAAGTGGAACACCAAGGGGTATTTAAAGATGTTGTAGGCGACAGTTTTAACTGTTTAACGGTAGATGGCGATACAAGTCCAAATGATACAGTTTTTCTAGCGTCAACCGGTAAAGTGAAGATTACTTGGAACGATGAGACGTTGGCTGGATTTTACAGGGGTTTATTAGAGCTCAGCCAAGAGCTGACCCGTTTAATGGCTAAAGATGGAGAAGGTGCAACAAAATTTGTAGAAGTTATCGTTAAATGCGCTCAAACTCATGCTGATGCACTTAAGATTGCGAAGGGAGTTGCAACTTCCAATTTGGTTAAAACGGCGCTATATGGTCAAGATGCTAATTGGGGGCGAATTATTTCCGCAATCGGGCAAAGTCAGCCAGAGTACTTACAAGCAGATAAAATTGCGATTGCTTTTGAGTCCGAAGCAGGCTATGTGCAAGTGTGTAAGCAAGGTGTAGGTTTACCGTTCGATGAAACACAAGCATTAGCTGTAATGAGTGAACAGAGTGTGACGATTATTATTGATTTAGGTTTAGGAGTTAGCAATAGTAAAGTATGGACCTGTGATATGTCTTTAGATTACATAAAAATAAATGCAGATTATCGTAGTTAAGCGAAAGGAGAGAACAATATGTCAGAGCAATCAGAATGGACAAAGCGAGGGCAGCAAGTTTTGATGAATACTTACCAGCGTGGTGAAAGAGTGTTCACCCACGGTAAAGGTGCTTGGATTACCAACGCTGAGGGGCAAGAATTTTTAGATTTTGTTTCAGGGATTGCAACGAATGTAATAGGTCATGCCGATTCAGGATTGGCGCAAGCAATTTATCAGCAAGCAAAAACTCTAATTCATACATCGAATTTATATTGGAATCAACCCGCAATTGAACTAGCTGAAGCACTTGTCAACTTATCAAGTTTAGAAAAAGCTTTCTTTGCTAATTCAGGCACAGAAGCGAATGAAGGCGCGATAAAACTAGCGAGAAAATGGGGACAAGCAATTAAAGGAGAATCGGCCACAGAAATTATTACAATGAAACACTCTTTTCATGGACGAACCTTTGCGGCTTTAAGCGCAACAGGACAACCCGAAATGCACCAGAATATTGGCCCGATGTTGACGGGATTTAAATATGTTCCGTTTAATGATGTGACCGCCCTAAAGTCAACTATTAATCAGAATACATGTGCTATTTTGGTAGAAATTATCCAAGGAGAAGGTGGTATTAATATCATCGCGCCTGATTTCATTAAGGCGCTTATGGAAATTCAACAGGAACACAATGTATTGATTATGATTGATGAAGTCCAAACAGGAATGGGCCGCACCGGAACCCTATTTGCTTACCAAAACACGGATTTAAAACCAGATATCATCACATTAGCTAAAGGATTAGGCGGTGGATTTCCAATTGGTGCAATCTTAGCCAAAGAAAGTATAGCTCAATATTTTGACATTGGTTCGCATGGAACGACTTTTGGCGGTAATCCTTTAGCAACAGCTGCTGGAAAATATATAGTTGAAGAAATTCAAGAAAAAGATTTACTAGCAAATGTCCAGCTAAAACACGATTATTTAATGCAACAGCTCAAGCTATTACAAACACAAACTAATATCATCAAGGACATTCGAGGTTGGGGGCTTTTGCTTGGACTTGAACTGGATGTGCCCGTAGCCGATGTAATCCAATCAGCTTATACCAATGGCTTGCTAGTCACAAGCTCTAAACACAATGTCCTAAGGCTATTACCCCCTTTAAATGTTAATACGATAGAGATAGATGTATTTATTGAGCGTCTTGCAAAAACATTGAGCCAATTAAATTAACAGACAAAATATTAAACCCCACAAATTACTCTAAAAAGAGCTTTTGTGGGGGTTAAGCGATTAATCAAACAAAGGGAGTTCTTCTAAAAATTGAATATCAGTTCGTTTAGCTGCATCACCTTCAGCGAGGAGTGCAAGCTGATCTACAACAATGGCACCAGCTTCTTCAGCTAATTGTTTTAAGGCAGCAAGTGAATCGCCAGTACTGATGACATCATCAATTAAAATAACTTTTTTGCCTTTTAATTCTGCTGCATCTTTACCGTCCAATACTAATTGTTGAGATGCTTGAGTTGTAATACTCAACACTTCGGTAATGAGTGGATTATCCATATAAGCTTTAACTGATTTTCTTGCGACATAAAACTTAGGATGGTTAAATTCTTGGGCAATACATTGAACGAGTGGAATACCTTTTGCTTCTGCGGTTAAAAAGTAATCAAACTCCGTATTAATTTTGTCTGCTAATGCTTCAGCACCTAAAACTGCTAATTCAGTGTCACCTAGTAGCACAAATGATGCGATGGCTAAATTTTCAGACAAGCGAACAATCGGTAGAGAACGCTTTAGACCTGCAATCGTTAAGTCGAATGTTTTCATTTATAAACTCACTCCTAATAATGGTAATAAAAATTTCACGACAACGCCAGCTAACATTCCGAAAAATGGATCAAAGAAATAGCTAACAATCATTGTAATACCGGTTGTCATAGGGTCAATTTCTGATCCAGAAGAAAAGTTTGACGGAACCGTTACGATTGCTCCTAAAACAAATAAGAAGCCTGCGATTGATTCCATAGGGACGAATTTACCTAATTTAGGTAAAACACCGAAGAATAGTAGTAAAGCCATCAAAGTCATCATCAAGACACCAGAGAACACTGGATTAGGGGCACTACCTGTTGCTGAAATAATCGACTCTAAAGGTGCGCCTCCAAATAAACTTGTAATAAAATCAGCGACTGAACTAACGACAGTCAATACATCCACATCTACAGGGTTTGTATCGGAACCGGTCATGCTCCCAGTAATCATTCCGAAAGAAATATTTGAACCGATATTTAAACATGCTAGCGCTAAAGCGCCACGTAGAATTTTCCAATTAAGTCCAAGCGGTTTAACAAAGCTCAATTTGTTTTCTGCAACATCTCCTACTAAGTCAAATGTTTGCTTTTTATAAAACGAAGAATAGAAAGTTGCTAGCCCAACAGAAGCAACGATTGTATAAACTAAATCATGGGTGAAAATATAGACAATAAGAGCGGTAAAAAACGAGATAATACCAACACCGCGATTGCTTCGAGCCATATCAATTGCCGCTTTAGCTAAGATGAGCCCCACACCAGCCATCATACCAGAGGTGATTTCTACTCCGACAAAGCTAACAAGTTTATCCATTAAACCAAAAAGACCAATAATAGTCATAATAATTGCTGCATAAAAAATTAAGGAAACTCGTTCTCTTTTGTTATCACCCATTGTGCCGGCCACAGTAATTGTTTCGACTTGAAAAGAAACGGGTGCAACAGATCCTGTTACCGCATTTGCAATGGCTGAGAAGGCAAAACCTAAACCAGTTGGAAAAGCTGCAAACCCGAACGATAAGGCAAGGATGCCTTGTGGGATTCCGTTAATAACTACTCCGATTGCTGCCAATATATCTTGAATATAATGCAATTTATTCACTCCAATTAAAATATTTTATATAAATACTATAAAGTAAAAGAGCGCTATAAACAAAATAAAAAATAAACATTGATTAGTGATGTTGAGTTAATGTTCGTTTTTTTGTGAACGTAAAAGTTTTGTATTGATTTACCAAGCTTAATATTTCGATCTGCTTGTTATTTTACAAGGTGATGATTGCTTTCAAAGCCTTTCCTAAGTTCGTGCTTCTCAAGTTTAATCGGATAGACTCTAAGGATGAAATCGCGTTGCTCATAGTTACAGCAAACTATTCTATTAGTAGCGATGGATTGCTTTTTACTTCTTTAAAAACCTCAATAGATAACTAGGTGAGGTAGTTCTAATAAAAGTTATAAGTTGCTTTTAATGTATCGACTATTAAATTGAGTTGACACATTAAGTCACCCAATGTGTCGACTCAGATTCTGAGTTAGCATGTTAGAATATTAAAAATCAATATAATGATAAAAATTACAAATAAAACGATAGACCTGGTTATGAATCTCCAGTTCAGTTTAATTTAGACAAGTGAAATTTGTCCGAAATCTTCCTAAAAGGTGATTTATGTTTGAGGCAGAATAATCAGACTGTGTTCAAAAATGTTTTATATTAATTTAGTGTCCTTACTTTATAATGTGGCATATTTTTCAATTTAACTATAATACGTATCGTACTCGAAAGATTTTTTGAAGAAGGGTAAAGGGCAATTTAACTATGCTAATTGAGCCTACCATGAATAATTGTGAGATTTTGAAAGCTATATTAACCAAATTGCTGAGTGAAGCATTTTAGTTGGTAAATAAGAATGTTAACATGAATTCCCTTGTAATATGAAAAAATCCCCACCAACTTTACTTAGCGTAAAGAAAGAGGGGAATTACATAACTTATTTTGTTTAATTATTTAACCATTCATCTACTTTGTCACGGTTTTGGTCAATCCAATCTTGTGCAGCTTGTTTTTTTGTTATTCCATTCTCCATTGCTAAGGTTACACTCTCCATATCTTCAACTGTCCAATTGAAATTATCAAGAATACGGTAAGCTTCTGGCATTTCCTCAGCTAAACCAAGTCGTGCCAATGTATGAATTTGTTCTGATTCTCCGTAAACATTCTCTGGATCTTCTAAGAACTTTAAATCATAGCGTTGGAACTTCCAATGCGGAGTCCATCCCGTGATGACAATTTCTTCTTCATTAGTGATTGCCTCATCTAATAAAGCTAACATCGCACCAGTTGAAGGTGTATCAAGTTTCCAATTACTAATATTAGAGTAAACGTCTTGAGCAAGCTCTGTTTGGATTATAATACCTGCACCGGGTTCAATACCGACAATTGTTTGCCCAGCTTGATTAGTTAAATCTTCGATCGAATCGATATCCATATAAGTTGGAACAACAAGACCACTTTTGGCACCTTCTAAATTAGGTCCTAAATCTTCAACCTGATGTTCATATTCACTAAGAATAGAACCATGAGTGATTGGTAACCAATGTCGGCCACACTTATATCAAACTCAGTACTTTCACTTTCTTTACGAGTTACACTTCTATCAGAACAGACCGCAATGGTATTCATATCATTGGCGTAAATACTATCGCCTGCCCATCCACGTAAAGATTGAGAAAGAAGTTGAATACTGGGAACTAAGTACAGGACCCTAAACTGCCCTACTTTTTCTTTAGCTAGTTGTTCAGCAATTTGGAGCGAGGTATATGTCTTACCTGTCCCGGGAGCCATAATCAACTTACCGCGATTGTGTTCTTTAAACCCTTCTAGTACTGCTTCGAGCGCTTCCACTTGGTGCGGTCTAGGTGTTTTTGCAGGTTTTAAAGGTACTGCTACCTCTGTTTTACTTGGTGAGTATTGTGACCAGTCGATATGACTATTCAGTAAATCTTCAAAGCCGATACGAGCAATTTTCTTATCGCGATCTTTTAAAGCACTCTCGGCATTAGAGGACCATCTTGGTGAAGACGCAACAATGATACCACTTGAAAAGTACTTCTTACCTATTTCGTTGAGGAACGAATCAATGTGCCCTTTTTGAATGATTGTAGATGGGGCATAATATTTACATTGAATGGCTACTAAGTCTCCCGTAATCCGTTCTTTTGCTACTAGGTCCACACCCACATCAATTTTAGGTATACCGTATTCATTAGGAACATCCTTCAAAAGCCAAACGTCACTGAAACGTTGCTTGTACATTGGTTCATTCTTGAAGTAAACCAATGAAACATTTTCAAACATGGTTCCTCAGTCTCTTTGGATACCGTCTTTCTTATCTATTTCTTCTAACAATTCTTCCAATGATGATAAATTTGTTTTCATAGTTGATTACGCTCCTTGACTTCATTCAATATGATGATAAATCGTTACCCTTTTCTATAGCCCACAGAGTGTTCTAGTATCATCTATTGTATTAAGTTTATTATAACATATCGAGTAAATGAGAATAATTACTTTCCTGTATCTAAAGACAATCTGATTATATATTATTATCTTGAATGTCTGGTTCTAAGTATGGCAATCATTCATTTACAAGACGTTAAACACCCCCATCGATGCCAATCGATGGGGGTTCTTTGTCTTTATTTTATATTAGGAGGAAATTTTATGGAAACTGTATCATTTGTAAAGTTGAAGCAAATTGTTGTTGCTGAGCCCGAATTTGAAGGGCTGACCTTGGACTCTACTGGGACCGTAGCGAACTTTGCCCGTGATTACATTGGGTGTAATGACCGTGAAACCTTGATTGTTGTCGGGGTCAACACAAAGTCTGCGATTAACTTTATTTCTACCGTATCGGTGGGGTCGCTTAACTCAACCATTGCGACACCCAGAGAAATTTTTAAACATGCCATTCTGTCAAACTGCGCTCGCCTTTTTATCGCTCACAATCACCCGTCTTCTGATTTAACCCCATCAGAAACGGATATTCAATTTACCATGCGGATTCAAAAAGCGGGAGCTCTACTAGGAATTGAACTGGTGGATCACTTGATTGTCACACCCACTGACTATTTCTCTTTCTTGGGTGAAGGTTACTTAGACAATGGAGGTGTTATCTATGAGTAAGGAAGCACTTGCCCATGAATGGCTCAGCGAATACTTAGGTCAGCCGATAACACTAGAGGATGTCGGTTATGAATCTTATATATTTGAAGGAGTACGATTAGTTTATTTCAATGATAGTCCGACCTAGATGGACTTCATTTTTGATGTTATTAACTGTTTCAGTCATTTCTTCCAGTTTAACTGTACTACTAACCAGTTTATCTACTACATTCCAATCTGTAGCCATTTTCTCCCATAATTCAAGCCGGTAGTCATGACTAATAAAGATAGTATTAATTTCCAAAATGTTTATCCCACGCAGAATAAATGGTAAAACGGTCGTATTTAATTCAACACCGCCGGCATTTCCACACATGGCAAAGGATCCATTGGCCTGAATTTGTGGAATCAAGATTGCTGCTACCTCCCCACCAACCGTATCTAAGATAAAATCATATTTTTGAGAAATAAGCGGCCGTTTTTCGTCGATATCTTGCGCCCATAAGATATCAGTAGCTCCCAGTTTTTTAACTAGTTCCTCTTGATCATCTTTACGGATCATAGCAGTAACATTAGTATAACCAATCTGCTTTAAGATGGCCAATCCGATACTTCCCGCACCGCCGGATGCCCCTGTCACCAGCACACGCGGATTATTCGCATGAGTCATCCATGTTTTTCAAGGTAGTCAATGGCTTGGGCAGCTGTAAAGCCAGCCGTTCCAAGTTATATCAACTTAAGTGAAAGCGCAATCATTTCAATATGATGTTTCATTAGAATAATACTCATTAAGTAAACATTTTAAAAAGACCACTTCCAAATAAAAAATTGAACTCTAATTTGAAATTGTACTTTGAATTACCTCTTAATGATTAATCCTTAAATAGTCATAAATATTACAATCGCATAAATATCCATTTAAAACCTTTAGAAATAGTAAAATAAAATTCCGATTTGATTTATTATGAAAAACCTATCAATTATTCCTCTTCTTAAATAAATACTTTCTTTATCCAGTACCATCACTTTAAATATAATTCCAACCCAAAATACTCTCCCACAATCCCATCTAACTGCCCCTTTATCCCAATAAATTCCTGCCCCAAATCCAACGTTCTAACACCAATACGATTACCATCCATATTGAAAGAATACTCAATATTCTTCGTTTCATCAGTCTTGGCATACAGAAGCATACCTGAGACATTTCCCGTTCTATTCACATCTTCATTCTTCACATAAGAGAATATTTGGTATAAATTAATAGATTTATATTTTTCAAAATCAGAAAGTATTTGCCCATAGAACTTTGTATCAATAATGAGGGATTTTTCTTGATAACTAAGCTTAATATCTGTTTTCATCTGTGGCAGGAAAGTCATCCCCTCATTAAAATCTTCTCCAACTAAATTCCATTTGACATGAGGACGGTGTACCTTTAAATGCGGATAGTGGTACTTGTAATATTCAAGCACAAAGCGCTCGAATAGCATCTCGATATTCTCATCAGAAAAAGTTGGGGTCTTGTACGTACCTGCTTCAGTTGAAAGAAGTAAACCGTCAATGATAAATTTACATATGTTAATCAGCATCCGATAAGTTTGATTATTTCTCTGGAATTGTAGATTCTGCCACTTAATCTGTCGAGGATTTATAATGCTGATGTTAGCAAAATATAGCATTAGTTTTCTCATTTTAGCTTTCTTTTCTTTCTTAACTGAAGGCTCTTTTAATAAAAGTATCATCGTGACTTTCAAAATTTGATTTAAACTATTATCTTCAGAAAGTTCATCGTATTCACAAACTAGCAGTTGCTTACGCTGCATCTTATTAGCCAGTGAATCTCGTAAATTAACTTTGCCCCTGATGGTAGCTAAATTTTTGTGTTTCTCTACGTATTCTTTATGGAGGCCTTGTTTCAACTGCTTATTCAAACCCTTTATCAAAATTTCTGCAAAAAGATCATATATATTATCAAAAGATTCACTTTCAACTTCTTCGTAATTTGTCTGCTGCAACACTTTAAAGGCATAACACAGCATATAGTAAATATTTTGGATAAAAGAGTTTTTATATTTTAGCATCTAAAACACCCTTTAAGTTGCTTGCCCAATTATTGACTTTCTCATCTTCGTCAAACCAATACTCTTTTAACATCGGTAAAATGTCATACTTAACAACTAGATTCATCCAGTTATTAGTGCATTCCTTTTGCCCAGTGAAATAACTATGACCAATACAGAAACCTTTGCCCAAAGTGGGGTCCGCCTCAATTTCAAGATTGAGTGATTTAGTGAACTCAATCAACTTATTGAACCTCTCATTATTTAAATTTTCTTGATAACTTTTAAACCCCTCTGAATCGAAACTAGGTTCCATCTCATAGAAACTGAAGCGGCGCCTTAAAGCATAATCAATCATAGCTAAGCTTCGATCGGCAGTGTTCATCATACCGATGATGTATAGATTTTCAGGCACACTGAACACCTCTCCACTATAAGGAAGTCTAATTTCTTTTCCTCGATAATCATTTTCAATCAACATCAATAGTTCTCCAAAAACCTTACTCATATTTCCTCGATTAATCTCATCAATGATTAAAAAGTAATTCTGATCTGAATCTTTGGCAGCCTTACGACAAAAGTTAACAAAAATTCCGTCCTGTAATTGAAACCCATCCTCTTTTGGTTTATAGCCCATGATGAAATCTTCATACGAGTAGTTTTGATGGAATTGGATCATTTCAATACGCGACTCGTCTTTCACCCCTATCATCGACCAAGCTAATCGTTTAGCTGCAAACGTCTTCCCAACTCCTGGAGCACCTTGCAGAATAATATTCTTCTTATTGGTTAATAATGCTGCTAAAGTGTCATATTCATCCTCTGAAAGATATACTTCGTCTAGAAATTCAGTTTTATCATACTTTTCAATCGATTTTATGATTATTTGATTTGGTCCATCTTCCACCGCAAAAAAATCTGAAGCGTACAAATTAATTTTAGATAAATCTATTCCATCTAAAGCTATATTTAATTCATCTCTTAATTTCCAATAAAAGAATCCTTCATCCTGTTTATCTGCTTTAGAACCTGTAAATAAAATCCGCCACCAGCGCTTATTCCCATTCTCCTCATAGGTTTTGCATTGTGACACTCTATGTACTCTTTGTGCTAATGCAGAAGCACCTTTGTTATAAAAGTTTATCGCTTCCCCATATTTATTGGATAATTGAGTGCATGTTGCTTTGCCACCGTAATCTTTAAGGCGCTTCATGATTTCAAGGCTTTCCGTTTTAAAAACCTCATCATCTTTCAATAATTCTTGCCAATCTTCAACCGTTAAACCAGGTGAATATTTATTCCCATCTCTTATTCGCAAAGTATCCTCCCAAGCTAAATGAGATATTTCTGGAAATGTGAGATCAGGGGCTTTAACTTTAATTTCGTTTAGAAACTGAAGATAACCATCCCCTGTAACTGTTTTATCAGGCACCTCTATGTTAAAGTTGTGAGGGATATAACTACTATTTGTACTATCTAGATTGATAAAAAAATTAGGTCTTATCCAGTACAAACCCATAGTAATGGTTCCCAGTCCATTCCATGGTGCGGCAATAGCTTTCTCGAATGCTTCCTTAAAATCTTCAGTTGCCTCTTCTGTTTTTGAATACTTCATAGCTTCAATAAATAAATCCCATAATATACTACCGTTATCTCCAAAAATTGACGACATGTTAAAAAGAACTGGAATTCCACCAAAATCATTTGGTACTGGGACCTTAATACTAAAAGTTTTCGCATAAATATTCGCTATACTAATTCTATTTTTATCTGTGATACCTCGATTAAAAGCACCCATAATTGTAAATGGATCTATCTCATAATTTTTTGTTTCCCACCAATCATCTCTTTCAAAATGAAGATAGTTTAATAAAGGATAATCCTGAGATAGTTCACTCATAATAGTGTGTAGTTCTTTCCGATTATCCTTATATTCCAGTAATTTATCTGCTAGTGCCTCGTAGAATTTAATCCATTGATAATCTTTATTCATGTAAAAGCTCCTTTAATAATGCTTTTGCCAATATAGCAATACCAATATAAAATATATAGCTAAGGTCTAATTATGTGGGTTTCATTATCCACCCTCATCTTTGATATTATGATCTTACCATTGTATTTTTTACTTTTTAACACGCATCTTGCTAGTTAAAATTATTATATCATAATTAAATTCTTACAAGATGGGCTTACAAGCAATTATGTATTCTTCTCAACTTTCAAACTTATATTATACTCTTGAGTGTTTACTAATAGTTAACGTCCTTATTTATATTTAGGTGGAAATACTATGGAAACTATATCATTTGTCCAATTGAAACAAATAGTGGTTGCAGAGCCACAGTTTGCAGGTTTGAACTTGAATTCTACTGTGGCTGTCTTTACACTCTACCCCCTCTAGCTCCGAACTGATTATAACGGATACTACGACCATGTTGATTACCAACAACGTATACAAACTGGGATTTGGGGGGTTTTTCTGTGAACCTGTATTCAAAGATAGGATTTCCCGATTCCCCGACGGAAAAAGACAGAACCCGTAACTTCCAACTCACCCATTGATACTCACTAATCATTCACTACTCAAACACCAGCACAGGCATCCCCATATAAGCATACTCAAACACTAACGGCATCACATCAGGTGGTGTATTGACACAGCCCAAGGAACCATTCGTCAAATACGTATCCCCACCAAAGTAAGGCTGCCAATTCGCATCATGAATTCCATGCCCTGTATCATCAAAACCCATCCAATACTGCACCGGCTGCACATAATCCATCTGGGTCCTAGGATTATAGCCCACCAATTCAGATGGTGTTTCCTTGTTCCAAATCGAATAAGCCCCCGGCACCGTATCCGTCCCAATCTGTCCCGTCACAACCGGCGTCGACAGCACTAACTCCCCATCCAAATAAACAAACATCGACTGGTTCAGAATATCCACTTCAATGTAACTCAAGCCAATATCATCCATGCTCCCATTGTAACCCGTTCCTACAATCATCGGCTCACGCACCACCGATTCGCCCGCATACAAGTCTTCCAGAATCGTCGCAACCTCCGTTTCACGGTCAATCGACCAACCTAAAGTCCCCGGCACTAACTGCACCTCGCCTCTTAACGTACTCTCGAAATACCGGGAATCATCATAGGTCGCATAGGCCTCATTCAAACCGCCTAAATAATCATAAATCATCTCTTTATCAAAATACAACTCGTCATCCTCTGAGTCTACATAAAGCCAACTTGCAATCCTATCTGGCGTGATGACTTCCTCATAACCAGCAATCAATAAAGTAATCGACATCGAAGTCGCTGCCTCAATCTGTGCCAGTCGCTCCTGCAACACCGCATCATCCACCGTCACTTCAGCCGCTTGATAAGCTTCGCTGACATCGACTACTCCAGCCCCTGCCTCGACTGCTTCCAACAACTGAGAGACTAACATATCTATATTCAATCTTGTCCCTGTCTTCTCAGCTTGAATCTGATAACCAGCCTCATCCACATAGATTAAAGACGCATCCTCTGCTGGTAACCGTCCCTCCCAAAAATGATCGAAGCCACTCAATCTGTCCACAACGCGCTCTTGCTCAAGTACCAAATAATCCGCTGACTCCAAGCCATACTCGCTTCCCTCAAAGAAACTTGTCAGCCAGAAGCTCTGCCCTTGTTCCTTCTGAACTTGAGCGACTGCTTCTTTGACTTCCAATTCTAGACGCAAGTCCTGGTAAGTTACTTCTCCCCAGTTGCGATCTCCTTCTTGTACACTTACAGTGCGCTCAGCCACTCCAGATTCCACCTTCTCTTCAGCCTCAGTCTGATTCAAATAACTGATATTCACTCCCGCAAACTGCGTGTTGGCATAGAATCGTTCAGCGAAATACCATTCGCCCATCATATAACTTGCCACTATCAGTAGTAGCCCAATTCCCAAAACTTTATGTGATACTTTCATCCTTTTCCTCCCTCATTCTTCGATGACTCCTACTTCTCATCATAAACAAGACTGGCGCTAAAATAATTGACTCAGATCAATATTTTGCTTTCTTAAACAAAAAAAGCGAAGACTTTCGTCTCCGCTACTCCTTACTATGCCATCTCTACCGTCTTAAACTGCTCTGGCTTTTGACTTCAACACTTCGTAGCCCACATCTTCTATGGCCTTGTTAATCTCATCCAGCGTCACTTCTTGCTCGTTGAAATTTGTCTTAACCTTGCTAGCGTTGAACATTACTTTCACGCTGTCTTGTTCGACACCCTTCAGGCCTTTCACCGCACTTTCGATTTTCTATAGACAGGATGGACAAGATAACGTTTCTAATTGGATTGTTGCTGAATTCCCCTTTTCTCTATTTGATATTTTATTACACGACTCATCTATTATTAACAACTTGATGCCCATCAATTTCTCAGACAAAATATTGCTGTCAGCCGTCCGCGGTTTAGTTTATTTTGACAGGTACTGCTGTTTGACGCTTGCCTCTCAACTCATATCTCAATAATCCCATACCATTTAAAGTAACCATTAAGATACTGCCTTCGTGGACAAGCATCCCAATCGACATATTCATCCAGTCACTAAATAATAAGGAAGCTAACAAAATTAACACGACGCTCACCTCAATCACGATATTCTGTTTCATATTATTAGCAGTGCCCTTGGTTAAACCTAAAACATAGAGTTCTTTTTGCGTCGTCCGATTGAGATATGGGTATAACCATTCCCCGAAACCCCGACGGTTTCAGAGAGGAGACACATAAGACGGTGTTCGTTGAATTGCCTGAAACAGAAATTTTAAGTGAAGAAGTCTTTCAGGATAGCTTAATTATTTATGACGAATCTTATAGCCCTTTCAACACTTTTACCTTTAGTGATATGAATTTATCTGTAGCAGATTTGAAAGATACCGCTAAAAAGGATGCTGTTAAAAACGGCTTACTTGATGCAGCAAGAGAAAACGCCATTACAATTCTCAATTCAACCGTTAATAGTTTTTATGATACGGATGAATATACAGTCGAGTACCATTAGCTCACTTGAAATATTAATTAGTTTACATTCATTCAAGTAATACACACTTCAACAATTAGCCGATATTGTTAAAGTGTGTATTTTTTTAATTTTAAGGTCATTAAGCTAGATGCGTACTTTTATGACTCTGACACTTATTTGAAACCTTTGGATTCCATATTTTATTCCAATAATTTAATTATCATCTATCGCTTCAATGATTTGCTTAACTTCATAAGCTCCTATAAAATCTACAGCTGCGTTAAAGTTTTGGATACTTTCTTCTAAATGCCTTATTGCTTCATCTCGATTATTTTGTTTAATATAATATTCCCCTAAACCTCGTTGTGAACAAGCAAGCATTGCGGTCTGAACAAACAGCAATGGTATTCATATCGTTCGCATAGATACTATCTCCTGTCCATCCTCTTAAGGATTGGGACAGCAATTGGATACTAGGCACTAGATACAACACTCGAAATTGTTCTGCTTTTTCTTTAGCTAACCTTTCTGCAATTTGAAGAGAGGTGTAAGTTTTACCTGTCCCGGGTGCCATGATTAATTTACCCCGATCTTGTTCTTTAAATCCTTCCAAGACTGCATCAATCGCTTCCTCTTGATGGGGTCTTGGTTTTTTTGCAGGCTTTAACGGTGCAAAAGCTTGTGCTTTACTTGGTGAGTACTCGGACCAATCAATGTGACTATTAATTAAATCTTCAAAACCAATGCGAGCAATCTTTTTATCTCTATCTTTCAGAGCATTCTCTGCATTATTTGACCAAAGGGGAGAAGACGCTACGATGATTCCACTCGCATAGTACTTCTTCCCTAACTCATTTAAAAATGAATCGATGTGCCCTTTTTGAATGGTCGTTGTTGGGTCATAGTACTTACATTGGATAGCTACTAAGTCTCCAGTGATACGCTCTCTTGCGACAAGGTCTACACCCACATCACTTTTGGGTATACCATATTCATCAGGAACATCCTTCAAAAGTCAAACGTCACTGAAACGTTGCTTGTACATTGGTTCATTCTTAAAGTAAACTAATGAAACATTTTCAAACATGGTTCCTCGGTCTCTTTGGATACCGTCTTTCTTATCTATTTCTTCTAACAGTTCTTCTAATGATGATAATTTTGTTTTCACTTTTCATTCCACCTTTTACTTAACTACTATGAATTTACCTTTGTATTTTCTTACTACTTTCATTCAAACATTTAGCAATTACTCTTCCAATTCAAAAAAGTCATTATCAATTCTATAAATAATATATTCATTTGCTTTCTCCACACCTACTTCATACCTCAGCATGAGTTCAGTTAATTGAATTCCATCAATCAGAACTATCCCTTGACCCTTAGCAAACTCTTTTGATCCTTTACTGAAGCTTGAGGTTGTGATGAAAACACCTCTGTCTGCATTTACACCAGCTAAAGCCCCATAAAACCCTTGGATAGCTGCCCTACCAATAACATTCTCCTCTTTATACCTCTTGGCTTGCAAATATACTGTGCTCGTTCCGAGTGGGTCTTGGTTTATTATGCCATCAATTCCACCATCGTTTGAACGACTCGTAACTTTTGCATCTCCGTTTTCGCCACTGTAACCCATTTTATCTAACAAGTTTACTACCAAACGCTCAAAGAAAAAAGGATCACTGTCTCTAATCTTGTCTAATAATTCGATGGCTGTTTCGTTATTCTTAGTATTAATTATTTTTGTAATATTTAATTCAGGTTGTTCAGTATTTGGTGCTTCAGAATCACCGTCTGTCCTTTGATTTCTTAATTGGAGTTCAGACATATACTGAATATACTCGGGTTGAGCTTCTAAATGTTTTTTACTTAAATTCCCTCCATATTTTTCTAATAACTTTAGCCCTGAATCGGTTATTTGATATACGCCTCTTTTAACACGCTTTAGTGCCCCCGCTTTAAATAAATCACTTATCGTAAAACTCACTCTATTCGGTAGAATAGGCTCGGTGTCTGGATAGTCGGGGTAGGTCTTCTCTCTTACTTCTTTTGGAACTTGTAGAAAGTCGAATAACCTTTGCTTGATTACTTTATTTGTTGTCTCTTCTTCATTTTTTGTTACCTCTAATACAAATGGGAGTAATGAATCATATGTAGGAATCCCATTCGAAGATAGTTTGAGCTTAGTCCAATCTCTATTCAATTTAAACTTCCTTTCTACTAACCATTTTTTATCCGTAGTTTACACGCCTTAATATAGCTCCATTTTTTATGATAGTTGCCCTTGTGATTTTAATTACTTATCTTTGTATAGTGTTACTAAAAAAAATCCTTTTTACACATCATAGCAATTATAGCATATCCTTCACTGATAACCCTTACCAATTTATGAGTCCCTCTCCCTATCTTACTTAGCGTAATCTGTTAAGAAGTTGAGTATATATTATACATTTGAATGGCTGGCTTAATTATAGACAATCATTCATTTACAGGACGTTAAACACCCCCATCGATACCAATCGATGGGGGTTCTTTGTCCTTATTTGCTATTTAGGAGGAAATACTATGGAAACTATATCATTTGTCCAATTGAAACAAATCGTGGTTGCAGAGCCTCAGTTTGCAGGTTTGAACTTGAATTCTACGGGAACGGTCGCGAACTTTGCCCGGGATTACATTGGGAGTAATGACCGAGAAACCTTGATTGTCGTTGGGATCAACACAAAATCAGCCATGAACTTTATCTCTACCGTTTCAGTGGGTTCGCTGAATTCAACGATTGCGACACCAGGAGAAGTCTTTAAGCATGCTATTTTGTCAAACTGTGCTCGCTTATTTATCGCTCATAACCACCCATCCTATGATACGACGCCTTCAAAATCTGATTTTGATTTCACACGTCGCATTCAACAGGCGGGCGCTTTAATAGGGATTGAACTGGTGGACCACCTCATCGTGACACCGACCGACTATTTCTCCTTCCTTGGTGAAGGGTTCTTAGATAATGGAGGGATTATCTATGAGTAAGGAAGCACTTGCCCTTGAATGGCTAAGCGAACACTTAGGTCGTCCTATAAGCATAGATGACGTGGGCTATGAGTCCTATGTGTTCGAGGGAGATGAGTTAGATACCTCTCTTACCCCTCCTAATTATGTTTCTTATTTTAAACCGGATCAACAAGTCCTGACGTGTCTGTATGCTTATGGTGACACGATGGTTTACTTGCTAGAACCCCTTGGGAGTGAGTTACCAGCCATGACACTAATGGGCTTACTCGATGATTATGAGCTCATTCGCTATTGATTACTAAATGGAGGTGTTTAAGATGCAGATAACTATCATGATACTAGAAGGCATCGTCCTTATCGCCTCTACAGTCGCAAAAGAACTTGAACGAAGAAAAGGAGGTGGCAAGTAAGATGGTTAAAGAGTTAAGCAAAGAGATGGTCACCAAAGTGATCGAAGAAGATTCAGGTGCTCACCGCTATGTGTTAGAGCGGATTTGGTATGACAAACAGCCGATTGTGGCTGTCATTACGCTCTACCCCTCTAGCTCAGAACTGGTCATCACCGATACCACTACCATGTTAGTTACCAACAATGTCTATAAACTAGGCTTTGGGGGCTTCTTATCGGTGAACCTCTATTCAAAGATAGGTTTTCCAGATTCCCTGATGATTTTAAAAGCGAAGCCAACATTCAGTACACACTCCTTACGGAGACATATAATTGTAACTTTTAGCATCATTTAGGATACCTTGCTATTGTCATATGGACTTTATTTATCTTATATATCAGAAGAACAAGATAAACATAATTCTAGTAATTTTAAACCGTGATATTCTCATTCGATATCATATGATAGTATTTCCTTTTTATGTTCATTGATAAATTTTGCCAACTTATTTTCAGTTAATATTAATTTTACATAATGACTGTTATTACTTGATTGATTTTTTATATCCATTGATACCATAGAAATATAGTTTTCAATCTCTTCCTCGCTAGGAATAATTACTTCATGTAAATTGGGAAACAGAGTAAAGATATTCTCAGATATTATTTTTTCTTCCTTAGGGTGTTCAAAAAAAACGATACTTTCTTCGATTGTTGAAATTATGTATTTTGTGCTTTCTCTGGGGAGATATAAGTTGGAATCCACTATTAATCGATTTAAATGGTAGTCTAGTGAATCTTTTTTTAAAGAATAATATGTCAATCTACCTGTTCTATTCTTAGGGTCAATATCATTTAATGAACTTAGATGAGGAGCAACAATTAGTGCTTTAGCTCCATCTAAATGATTGCCTAAAGTGTAATCAATAGTTATATTCCTATAATTAAATTTTAAATTTATCCACGATAGGTTTTTCCTAAAACAATCTAGGCTATAAGCTAGAATCTCGTGTCTATCTTGAGTATCTTCATCCATAATAATATGAAAATCTGGATTAAGATTGTAAAGAAACCCTGATTGGTCATTATTTACAAAATAGCTCCAATTTTTTATATCTTTGAGCACTTCAATATACCTGTTTTGTATTGTTTGATCTAACGAAAATCTTTTTTCTCCATAATTCTTCAATATCCCAGAAATTGGCAGAATCATTACGAGGAGTATTTACATCTTTATTACGCGTGAATATTTGCCACGCATCTACACCTTTGTATCTTTTACTAAGATAGATAGGGATATTATTTGTATCCTTGATAGTGATAACATCGACTAGTTTACTATCAATAGTTAGAGAATTGATTTCAATAGGAGGAAGCATATTGTTTGCAGTTGGCCAGGTTCTAACCCAATCTATTAATTGTTGTTGAGATCTTCTTTTCTCATCGTTTTCATCTAATCCAATTATGTTTCGGTCATCATCAACACCAATAATGATATAACAGTCTTCATGATGAGAAGTATTAACAAAGCTAAATATATCTTTAATAAATTCTGAATGTTGGGAAGATTTATACCATTCTTGTTTAAAATCATGAATTTCGTCTTCACTTTTTGAGATTAACTCTAATATTTTTTCTTTATTCATTTTTATTCCCCTATATATCTGTGATTATTTTCGTTTAAAATCTAAATGACTAACTCTTAGATGGCTTTTTCATCATTACTTATGATACGCATGCCCCTTCATTATCCGAAACGCTCGGTAGATTTGCTCTACCAACACTAATCGCATTAACTGATGAGGTAATGTTATACGGCCGAAGCTAATGGATAAGTCTGCCGATTGTTTTAAAGATTTGTGTAAGCCGAGAGATCCTCCAATTATAAAGGTTACTTTACTCTGCCCGTAAGTTGCATAGTCATCTAATTGGCTGGCAAGTTCTTCCGATGAGATAAGTTTTCCTTCAATCGCTAGGACGATGACTTTGCGACTTGGGTCTAATTTAGCTTTGATGCGGTCGGCTTCTTTGGCTAAGACAGCCTCTTCTTCGACGTCACTCATATTTTCTTTAGTTGGTTCGTCCGCGAGTTCGATGACTTTTACGTTAGCGTAAGCATCGAGTCTTTTTAAGTATTCGGCGATACCCATTTTTAAATATTTTTCTTTTAATTTTCCTACAACAATCACTTCGATATTCATTTCCTCACTCCTTTGTCTGAATTATCATAGCATTTATCAGATATATTTTGTATGGTATTTACATTGAATTAATTATGGAAAGGTGCGATTAGGTTTGGCCATTACGATTGGGAACCGAAAAATTTCGACTTCTCTTCAATTAACATTAAGTTTTGTGCTTGTGGCATTTATCGGAAGTTTGATTTTATCTCTTCCTATCTTTCACCAATCTTCAACCGATGTAGGTTATTTCGACCACTTATTAACAGCGATTTCGCTTGTTTGTGTATCAGGTATGGCGGCTTTACCCATTGCTGAGACGTATAATTTAGCTGGGCAAGTGATTGCTCTCTTACTTATCCAAGTCGGTGGACTAGGTGTGATTACGATCTTAAACGTTGGTATTTTCTACCTTAACCGGCGGCTTTCATTGCAAGATCAGTATTTACTTCAACAATCTTTAAGTCGGGATACGAACCGTAACTTGATGGATTTTCTATTATCAATTTATAAATTTACGATTTCTGCTGAGATTATTGGGGCTTTAATTATTATGTATGATTTTGTACCTCGTTTTGGCTTTGCTAGAGGGGCTTTTAATGCTTTATTCTTATCCATCTCTTCTTTTAGTAATTCGGGTTTTCATAATTTATACACAGATAGTTTGGAAGGTTTTTACAATAATCCTTTGATCTTATTAACTGTTTCATTATTAGTGGTTTCAGGTGGGATTGGTTTTTCTGTTTGGTTTGAATTATCTGAACGTGTCGGCAAGTATATTAAAAGTCGTCCACGGTCATTGAAGCTCACTTTTCAACATTTATCCGTTCATACTCGTATAGTCTTGGTCTTTTCAGGCGCGATTATCGCTTTAGGAACAGTCTTGTTTCTAGCTGCTGAATGGTCGAATCCTAATTCGATTGGGGACATGTCTCCGGGCTTGAAGCTCTTGAACGCATTCTTTAATACTACAAATACGCGTACGGCTGGCTATACTTCGGTGAATTACTTTGAGTTAAATCCTTTTACAAAATTAAGTTCTATGGTGCAGACAATTATTGGTGGTGCACCGGGTGGGACAGCTGGCGGGATTAAGGTCACATCGTTTGCGATTTTGGTCTTATTATTTAAATCTGAGGTTCAAAGTTATAACCATGTCGTGGCTTTTAAACGAATTATTCCATCACGTATAGTGAAGCAAGCAGTGATTATTGTTTTATTCTTTGTCATTTTATTATTTGTTGGGTATGGGGCGATTTTATTAACTCATCCTCATCTTGATTCTTTGGATATTTTATTTGAGACAGCAAATGCCCTAGGTTCAGCCGGAATTTCTTTTAATACGATTGATTATTTAAATCCTTTTGGGGTATCTATCATGGTTGTTCTGATGATAGCCGGGCGAGTTGGGCCTATTACCTTACTGTTAGGTATTTTACAAAGACGTAATCGTGAAATACATTACGCAGAGACGAATATTTTCCTTGGTTAATATGAGAGGGGTTCAAAATGAAGAAAAAATTGTAGGTGTGCTTGGTTTAGGTATCTTCGGCGAGCGCGTCGCAACAGAGTTAAGTGAGTATGGGTGTGAAGTCATCGCCATTGATACTGACGCGGCTAAAGTTCAAAAGATTTCAGAACAAGTGACAAATGCGACGATTGGTGACTTTACAGACATTGAATTACTTCGAAATGTTGGGATTAATAACTGTGATGTTGTGGTCATCGCAACAGGAACTCACTTAGAAAGTGCGGTTCTTGCAGTGATGCATTGTAAGAAATTAGGCGTTCCTCAGATCGTTGCGAAGGCTCGTAGTTTGATGTTTGAAGATGTCTTGTATGAAGTGGGTGTGAGTGCGGTTGTGGCCCCGGAACGTGATTCTGGTCACCGCTTAGCATCGAAAATATTACGAAATAAAATTGATGAAGTCTTGCGTTTGGATGATGATACATCGATTATAGAATTTGAAATTCCTGAAGCTTGGATTGGTAAGCTGTTGACTAATCTTGATTTGCGTCGTAAATACGAGATTAACCTGATTGGACAACGATCTGAGCGTGGAGAGAATTTAACTGGGATTAATATCGCTGAGCCATTGCCAGAAGATGTTATCTTAGTTGGGATTGCGAATACGCATACGTTTGAAAAATTTGACTATCTTGGTCAACTGTAAATATGATTAAAACTCACTTCATACTTTGTGAAGTGAGTTTTTTGTTTTTATAGAAAGTTATCCACAATTCATGGTTGGTATTATTTTGAATTTTGTGTATTTATTTCGGATTTTATGTAAATAAGAGTCGTTTTTGCGACTTATCCACTAACAGATTGTGCATAAGTCTGTGCATAAGTCATTTTTCTGTTGAATACCCCATAATTATCATCTGGTTATTATTCTTTCACACTGATAGATGTAATTTTATTTCATTTTGTGTACTTATCCACACTTTTCAACAGTTATGCACAATTATCGGGGTGTTTTCTGTTGATAACTTGTTTATTTGTTGATAACTTAGCATTGCATGTTTATACACATAGATTTTATTCACAAGCAGAATCCTTTAACTTCGTTTTTACAAAACAAAAAAACGATCTAGCATGACGCTAAACCGTTTCTTTGTTTCACTGACGCTTAGAAAAAGTGTTCTTGAGGAGTAAAATTGAAATATTGGGTAGATTTATTCAATTCATTTCACTTAACGTTGTGAGTTTTTATTGTACTGGTTGAGTGTTTGTAGTAGGTGATGCTTCTAATGTCACATCAATTTGTTGCTCTTCCCCACCACGGATAAGTGTTAGGGTAATTGTGTCGCCAACTTGGTATTCATAGAGTAATTGACGTAATACTTGGCCATCAGTAACAGGTTCGTCATTGATTGCGGTAATGACATCAAATTGTTCAATACCTGCTGCTTCGGCTGATGAGTTGGCTGCTACATCAATAACAACAGCTCCGTCAGTCATGTCTTCAGCTAAACCTAAATCTTGAACACGTGTTTCAAGGGCAAAGTAGTTCAAGTTAACAGTTGTTGTTCCGAGTACTGGACGGATGACTTCACCATTGGCTTCAAGCTGCTCGATGATTTGAGTCACATCGTTACTTGGGATAGCAAAGCCCATTCCTTCGACGGTCGATGTAGCAATTTTACTTGAGTTAATTCCGATCAGCTGACCACTTGAATTAACTAAAGCCCCACCAGAGTTACCTGGGTTAATCGCTGCATCCGTTTGTAGTAAAGTCATTTCCCAGTCTTCTGCCCCATCACCATCTGTATCGATTGGTAATGAACGGTTAAGTCCTGAGACAATCCCTTGCGTTACTGTTGAGGCGAATGTTGCTGAATCTAAAGGTGATCCGATAGCAATTGCTATGCTACCAACTTGGATTTCATCAGAGTTCGCAAATTCAATCACATCAGTAACACTTTCAGATGAGATTTGTAAAACTGCTAAGTCACTTAGCGCATCTGATCCTACTTCGGTTGCTTCAATTTGAGTTCCGTCATTTAAAGTGACTTCTAAAGAGTCATGCCCATCAATAACATGGTTATTTGTAACAACGTAGGCTATCTCTCCATCAACTTTATAAATAACACCACTACCTGTTCCGACTAGAATTGGTTCTTGTTGGATATCTTCCAGTTGTAATCCTTGCCCTTCAACATAGCCTCTTTGGCCAAATGGATTAGTTTGAACTGATTGGTAGTTTCCGACTGATACGACAGCTTCCTGTGTATCTTGCACTGTTTGGGTAATTGTTGATTCGAATTCAATTAAGTCTTCTTGCGAGTATGCGGTTGGTTGATCGTCACTCAATAAGCCGAATCCTAGGACACCGACTAATGATAATACAAGGACAGTTCCCATAATTCCGCCGAACACACTACGCCAAAAGCTTGATGATGGAGTTTCGGTTTGTTGGTTTTTCTTTTTCACTAGCATCTTCCTTTCTAATTTTATTACATATTATATTTTAACAACCATTTATGAATCATTTATGAAAAATTATCAATAAAATCTGGATTATAATCTTAAGCTGTCTTAATCTTTATGACATCGCGTTAAAATAAGAGTGCTGTGACACTTTTTAGGTGTATCTTAAGCCAAATGGGTGATCGGTGTGGCTTGAGAAGAGACAACCTAAGACAAATCACAGTTCATTTGGCGTGAGCCAGCTCACATCACAATTTCAATATAAAAACACCCATCTTTATTAGCTTTGGCTAACTCAGACGGGTTGCTTATACGTTTATAGGCGTTTTAAGGGGGTTGCTTCGCCGGGATCGGTCATGTGTAGTAAGAAATCTTCGTTTACTGCAAAGTTGTTGTAACGTAAGATATCTTCCATTGAAGCCATCGCAAATTCTTTTGTATTGTTGTCACGGCTTAAGTGACCTAGGTAAATATCGGTCGTGTTGTTACCGATTAAGTCTTTCATCGCTAAGGCACCGTCTTCGTTACTTAAATGCCCTTTGTCGCTTAAGATTCTTTGTTTAACAGACCAAGGATATTTTCCGTAGCGTAGCAGTTCAATCTCATGATTACTCTCGATTAAGTAAGCCGAAAGATTCTTTAATTGGCTGCGTAAGCGGTCGCTGACGTAACCTGTATCTGTTAGCATCGCGAAATGTTTTTTGCCTTTTTGAAAAGCATAAAATTGTGGTTGAATCGCATCATGGCTGACACCATAACTTAACACATCAATATCACCAATCGATACAAGTGTATCTGGTTCGATATATTGACGGTTCTCGGATGCGATTTTTCCGATCATATTTTCCATGGCGCTCCATGTCTTAGCATTAGCATAGATTGGAATATTGTATTTACGCGAAAGGACACCGACACCGTGAATATGATCTTTGTGCTCATGCGTCACGAGAATCGCATCAATATCGCTCACCTGACGGTCAATTTGAGCATATAGGCCTTCGATTCGCTTGCCGCTGAGTCCGGCATCAATCATAATTCGGTGATTCATCGATTCGACATAAGTACAGTTCCCACTACTTCCACTTGCTAAAATGGAGTATTGCAATGTATCAAATGCGTCTTGAACACTTTTCTTTTCTTCTTTACCTGGCGTCGATCCAGGTATAATTATTTCAGTCATTTAATCACTCTTTACTTTCATTTTAACGTACTAGATAGCTTATCATTACAACTCGAGATTGGCAATGCTTATTGCTTACAAAAAAACATCTATCAAGCAAAATGTGCCTGATAGATGTTTGGCTAGTTTGGTTTAGAAACCACCGGTTCCCCCACCGCCACCTGATCCTCCAGATGACCCACTAGAGAAGCCACCACCAAAACCTCCCGTATTCGACCCAGAGTATTTGCTTTGTGCTGGAGCGCTACTTGTCACGGATTGGCTAATCGATGGTCTGACAACTTGGTTAATCCAGTAAGGGTTACTGTAGATAACCATTGGCATTGCCATTTGACTCAATTCTTCCATACCATATTCTTTATTCATGGCTTCAATCACTTTATCTGCCACATCTAAGGAAATCGCATAAACTAAAAACTCTTCCCAGAGAGGCAGTGAAGCAACTTCACGCATGTTGAAATTCCCTATATCATCTAACATATTCGCAAAGCCTTTCCACTCTTTAATCATCTTATCTTGTTCGTAAGTTCGAATAGGTCGAAGTGTCGTCAATAATAAGATGACAATGGCTAAGATCAAATTCACTGTGAAGGCTAGTAAAATCGGCATAATATGTTCTTGTAGTGGTGAATCTAAAGTTAAAAATAGTAAAACAAATAACATAATCACACTTGCAATAACAGCTAGAACAGCGTAACCAACGGAATTATTATATTCTTTGGGTTGATTTTTAACTTGTTCACCTTTGACTTCAACGTAATTAGCAAACTGTGTCCATTTACGGTATTTTTGCTTTTTAGTATTACGATTACTTTGAATATCTTCTTCGATTTGACTGAGTGTTGTCGGTTCATTGTTTGGAAGTAAGTATTCATAAACATAGCGTTCATGCTTTTGTAAATCAAATAAGTCAGCTTCTTCTTCAACCGGCGATACACGAATGGTTGACGCGCTTTTGCGTTTTAAAAGACCCCGTTTTTCTCGACTGACTTCTTCTACTTTGATATATCCTTTACGGGCTAAATCAATAATTGTTGCCGAGAAGTCATCCGCAATTGGCTTATCACGAAAAACCGCTGTTGCCATAATGGCGGGTGTTAACTCTTCTGGTAAAGAATAGACATGTTCTGGGACATGCGCTGGCTTTGGATTTAGTTTACGATGATTACGGAAGTAATACACCCAAGCAAAGATAGTCACGAGTGGGAAGCCAATTAAAGCTAAGATGACCCACAACCAACGGCGTTGTTGTGAACTTTCATGCGCCTCTCTATCTGCTTCGACGGTTGCTTCAGATCGCTCAATAATCTCATCTTTCATATTTGCTTGAACGATATTTTGGTTATTTGGTGTTAATGCGGTTGGGAAGATTGCATTAACTTCCACGAATTGATTTGGTGGATTGTCTGGCACTGTGATATCGATGTAACTTTGATCGCCTTCAGTGACCGGCTGAATTTCTCCGTTATAAGGTCCATAACCCCACGCTCGGAAATCATCTGGGTTTGAGACACTTCCGGGTAAGTAAATTCTTGCATCGACCGCAAAGTCATCGTCTGTATTTTCCGGAACGATCTTGCGGTTAATCTCGGCAGTGTCATTATAGTTAGTAATTAATTCTTCTAGTGTGTATTCGAATACAAAATGCACCGTCTCGTCCTCTGCTGGATTAAATACTTGTAGTCTAAAAATCTGACCATTATCGGATACTTTAAACGTTCCAGGTGCTTCGTTAAAACTTTCATTGAGGTAATTAATATCGCCGGTTTCTTCATCTAAAATCCCAACACGATATTCAGTTAGATTGTAACCCCCATAATCGATATTGTGGTAAGCTCCATTCATATAATCGACATCGAATGTGTAGATTTCTTTAAAAGACACATCGCCATCCGACGAAATTTGTCCTGTAATATCTGCTTCTGTTATATCAAAACTAATATCCTGGGCACTCACGGTTGAAATTGTCATCAGCGGCACAAGAATAAAGAGCGAGAGTAACAAGCTCAATATATTTCGGCTCAAACGATTTAAATTCATTTGGCTCACCTAACTTTCCATTCATTATAATAGTATTTTACCATGTATAGGATGCATTCGCACACTAAAGCATGAATTACTTTTTAAAGACTTCTTTTTGAACATGTGTTACGGGTAATTATTTAAAAAGTTTGTCTACTCAAGACAAACCAATCACCCATTTGGCCTGAGTTGCGTCAACTCAAGACAAACCGATCACCCATTTGGCGCAAGTTACGTCTACTCAAGACAAACCGATCACCCATTTGACCTGAGTTGCGTCTACTCAAGACAAACCGATCACCCATTTGACCTGAGTTGCGTCAACTCAAGACAAACCGAACAGCCATTTGGCGCGAGTTGCATTTTAAATCACGATCCCCAAAAAAACCGCTCCACCACAATAGTGGCGAACGGTTCTTACTAATTAAATTGCTTCCGGTTAACTGTATTTCCTCGAATACTATCGACTAATAAAGTAAAGCGGCCATTCGGATTGTCATACACGATTTGCCAGGCAGGTGAATAGACGTTTAAGCCGTCTAATTGCGTCTGGCGGTAATAAACTAATATCGAATAATGAATTACCGAACCGTCTGGGATTAAAGTTTCCACACGACGATCAATAATTTCTAAAGCTTCACGTTCGGATAAGATGGTCCGGTCTCGGTCAAGCTCTGTAACATTGCTTTGGAAAGTTTGCGTATAACCAGTCATCATAAAGTTTTCATCCAAATTAATTCGGATTTCTGCTGTACCATCCACAATCGGACGCCCGTCAAAGGCGGTCATTCGAGCATAGATGACTTGTTCTGAATTAACATACCAAATATTTCGGTAAACATCTCCAGAGATAAATAAGGCTGGGTTCTCCAAAAAGTCTTGAAGGGCTTGCCGTTGTTCATTTGAAAAACCCGTTGTTTCAGCTGTTAAGCCGAGTCCTAAATCCATCGGTTCTGATAAAGTCCCAGTCAGCATGCCTTCTTGATTCACAGATACATCTTCGATTTCAAGTTGTGAAATATTTTCAGCAAGATGATTATTAGTCTCTGATACGACGAATGGGAGTTGATATTTTTCAGTCGATAATTCATCAAAAGTAACGCCACGATTTGATAGATTTTCTTCAATGGATAACTCAATCTGTTCAGTTGGTAAACTGGTTACTTCAGCTCGATTAAACAACATGAATAGTAAGTAAATATCGAATACTAGAAAGAAAAACACTAATACGATTTGAATGCGTTTAAAGTCCACTAGTCAGCTCCCCCTTCACCAAGTACTTGAGTATTCCAAATATCCACAAAGTCGTCGCTTTGAATTTCTTCTAAAGTATAGTGCTCACCGTTTAATTGGAAGAACCAAGTCGGAATGAGCTCTGCTTTTCTAAACATTTCCATATCTTCTTGCCATTCATAAGCCATAAAGATATCTTCAAAGCCATTCACTGTATAACCTCGTTCTTGAAGCACTGCTAAAATTTCTTCATGATTCATCAATTCATACTCTTGTGAAGCCGTGTCGATATGCGTATAAAAAGTCAACATCGGTTGGTGGTATCGGAAGATATCCCCACTCAAATCGCCACGCATCTGAACGGAGTTCGCTCCATAATCAGGCATGTTTGAGCTTGTTAAGATGGGTAAATCATTGTAGTAACGTCTAAAAGTAATGAAGTTATTCTCTTGATGGAATAGACGAATATCGCCTTCCCAATACTCAAATTGTTGCACCATACTAAAGGCATTACGGAATTTCTCAACAGTCGTTCTTGGCTCACCCGGATCTGCCCGGCTGATTGTTAAGTCAAACTGCTGAGTCGTTCGGTTCACATCAAGTGTATTAATATAGTTTTGATAACGGAATACTTCGTCATCATCACTATTTGCTACTTCAGTCGTATTAAAGCCAGTATTATCAAACAAATCACTGACATGAAGATTTTCTGGCAATACATCCAGGGTAAAGAGTTGCGACTGTAAGTTTACATTATTGACTGGCAGGTAAATTGGCTTATATGCGCCTTGATAACGAACCACTTCAAGCAAATCTGAGTTCTCTAAAGTAATAGCATTACGCAATTCATCTTTTCTTAAATTCGATGATAATTCTGCTTCAATCACACGTTCTGTCTTAGAATCAATTAAGTAAACTCCACGCTCTTCTTGCGAAGTCAGCGGAATAATAATTCGATCAATTAAAATATCTGTCGGTATCTCGTCTTCAATGGATAATACTCGCGTGTATGCTCCTAAGGGAATACGCGTCGGTAATTCCATCTGCAGATGATCAACATCTAATAAATTATTAAGTAACTGCGGATCTTCCATATATGACACATTATCAACTGAGATGGGTCTACTTTCAATTAAAGAACGCAATGTGTTGATAGTTGCTTCATCACGAATGAAGTAAGACTGTTGGCCTAATCGAATAATATACTCATCTGAAGAGACAACATCTTGAAAACTTAATCGCGTGGGTGAGTAGTAATTAGCAGTTGGTTGAATGGTTTCAGTCGCTATCTCTTCGTCTGTCGGAGCTGATTCATTACCAATAATACTTTCAAATGTGTTGATATCATAAAGAATAAAGTATGAGAATAAGAAACTAATCGCAACTAATATAACGAGCACGACTGTGATCCCCGTATTTTGTTTTCTCATCAATTAATCCCACTCCCCATCTAGCTCGGTGAATTCGGTATAAGGTAATTCAAAGATAAAGGTTGAGCCTTCACCTTCAACACTATCTACCCAAATTGAACCGCCATGTAATTCGATAACCTCTTTAGAAATCGCAAGGCCGAGTCCACTACCACCTTGTTCACGAGACCGCGCCTTATCAACGCGGTAGAAACGATCAAATAATTTCTCAGCGTCTTGCTTAGAAATTCCTAACCCTTCATCGGTGATACGTACAATGACACTGCGGTGGTTATCTTCAATTTTAACTGTAATGGTTCCCCCATCGGGTGAATATTTCACGGCATTATTTAAGATATTATCAATCACCTGAGTCATTCGGTCCTGGTCAACATCGACATAGATATCCCGTGTTCTAAATTCACGCATAAAATTATAGTTCCCTGCATTTGAATCCGATTCTAAAGTGAAAACTAACCGGTCTATGATATGGTTAATAATCCGTTTCAAATCAACGTAGTCGGTCTGAAGTGTAATTTGGCCACCATCCATCTTAGATAAATCCAGTAAGTTTGCGATCATCCGAATCATACGATTACTTTCTGATTGAATGACTTCTAAAAATTGCGGCGCAATCTTCTCGTCACGCCAAGCACCATCAGATAGGGCTTCACTATAACTTTTAATACTGGTTAAAGGTGTACGCAATTCGTGCGACACATTTGATACGAAATCGCGTTGTTCTTGTTCGGTCTTCTCTTGTTCTGTGACGTCTGTTAACACACACACAACTCCAGTAACAAAGCCGGTTTCTCGACGAATAATCGAGAATTCACCTTTTAAAATCGAATCTACACCTTTATCACTGTGATTAATCATAACTTCAGTATCTTTTTGTAATAATCCTTTTAAAGCGATCTTTGATTCGATATTCAATAGACGTAAAATCGAATGACCAATCGCTTGCTCTCGGCGAATATTTAACAATTGGAGTGCTCGATCATTTACTAAAAGGACGCGTCCTCGCTGATCAGTCCCGATAACACCATCAGTCATATGACGAAGAATTCCGTCTAAGCGTTGTCTCTCTGACTCGGTTGATTCTTGGGCATCTTTTACTTTGACGGCCAGCTCATTAATGGTCATCGTTAACTCGCCTAATTCATCATAACCGTACACTTCAGCAGGATAATTATAGACCCCTTCCGAAATACGTAAGGCTTGTTGACGCATATTCTCAATTGGACGGGTTAAACCTTGACTTAAGACAAAGGAAATCAGTAAAGCAACGCCTACGGCTAAAATCGAAGACTGGAGAAACAGGTCGATAATATTATTATTCTGACTATAAATTTGCTCCATATTAGCTTCAATAACTAACACTCCGAGTAACGTCGTTTGCGTTGTCCCAAAGATAGGCTTAATTAATTTGTAAATCGGTGCATCTGTTTCTGGGTCTGAGTATTCACTGCGTAATTCATTTTGATAGAGTAAGACATTACGCGCATCGGCATCCGTAGTTTGGTTCCCAATCGAACTTTGATCTAATCCCTGATTCGTCGCAATGATCGTTTGCGCATTATTAATCACTTCAAGGCGCGCTGGCGCTGTTGAGCTAAAAGTTTCTAAAGTTTGACGCAATTGGTTGAGCACACTTTGTGACTCTTGATCTGAATTTGATAATATCGGTGTGATATTATTCGCTAAAAAGTCCGCTTGTGTATTAATTTGTACTTTAAAATTATCTACCGTTTGTGTCTCTAACTGGTCAATAAAGATGACTCCGATAAATTGGAAAGTGATCACTAAGATAAATACAAATAGTAAGGGTATTTTAAAGTATATCGATTGGAAAAAGCGAAAAGGTCTTTGCTTCATCGTCGTATCAGCTCCAATCTTTCTAAATTTTTATGTTCTGAACACAATAATAACATGTTGGTGTCTCCTTAATTCAAACATTTTAATTCTAAAAAACATATAGATTCAGTTTATTGATTTTTAACTATAATTACAAGCTAGAATCTCATTTAATTTACTTTGAATCAAGAGCATTGTGTTCTTATTATGTATAAAAGAAGTGCCTGCTAAGCGAAGGAATCCTTCTGCAAATAGCAGGCACTTTATATTGTATTTAATTATTCTTGTTCTGGATTTTTTAAAAAGTATCCAACACCACGACGGGTAATAATATACGTCGGGTGACTTGGTTGATCTTCGATTTTCTCACGTAATCTTCTAATTGTTACGTCCACTGTTCGGACATCCCCAAAATAATCATAGCCCCATACAGTTTCTAGTAAATGTTCACGAGTCATGACTTGTCCAATATGTTTCGCTAAGTAGTGAAGTAATTCAAACTCACGGTGAGTCAGTTCTATTTCTCTACCTAATTTCGATGCAATGTATGCATCTTGGTGAACAATTAATTCGCCTACTTTGATTTCATTGGCATTATTTTCATCTTCATCAACTTCTTTTAAAGCGTTACGACGTAGGTTCGCTTTTACACGAGCCATTAGTTCGCGGTTAGAGAATGGTTTCGTTACATAGTCGTCAGCACCTAATTCCAGACCGAGTACTTTATCAATCTCAGAATCTTTTGCCGTTAACATAATAATCGGCACAGCACTTTCTTTTCTAATTTCTCGACACACTTCCAAGCCATCTTTTTTAGGTAACATTAAATCTAAAATAACGAGGTCAGGTTTTGTTTCTTTAAATTTTTCGATCGCATCTTCGCCATCAAAACTTGTGACAATTTCATAACCTTCGTTTGATAGATTGAATGTAATTATATCCGAGATTGGCTTCTCATCGTCGACAACAAGTATCTTCTTCATATAGTTTTCTTCCCCCTTACATAAAGGATTAATATTTAGGTTAGTCAAATATTAATTAAATATATATCGTATTAATTATACAGTTTTATTAAATATAGTCAAAATTGCCACAATAAATTAAGGTTTTCTTAATTATTTATGACTAAATAAGAAAAGCAAAGTAGTCGAATATTTCATTCCCCTACTTTGCATATTAACCTAATTTTTTTAAAAAGTCATTTTTAAGCCCTTAAGATTAATGGATAAGGACTGGCATACCTTCGTATGCATGAGCAAAAACATCTGCCATAACATCAGGTGGTGTATTAATACATCCAAGTGATCCTGATACTTGATAAGTGTTTCCGCCAAAATTACTTTGCCATCCAGCATCATGGATACCTTGGCCTGTATCGTCAAATGGTAACCAGTAATTTACTGGTTGGACGTAATCACGCTCTGTACGAGGGTTGTATCCTTTTAATTCAGAGTCTTCTTCTTTATCCCAGATTGAGTAAGCACCTGGTACAGTATCTGTTCCGATTTGTCCGGTTACGATAGGTGTTTCAACTACGATTTGTCCATCAACATAAACCCACATTGTCTGGTGGTCAACACTGACTTCAACGTAGCTATCCCCAATATCATTGCCTCCAGTATTGTAACCCGTCCCCACTATATTTGGTTGACGTGATACATTCTCACCAGCTTGTAAATCAGCTAAAATGTTTTGCGTTTCTGATTCACGGTCAATGGACCAACCTAATGTTCCGGGTTCAACTGTTACTTCACCTTCTGAAGTACTTTGGAATTGACGTGGTTTGTCATAAGTTGCGTATTCATCGTTTAATGTTCCAAGATATTCGTAAATTAATTCTTGGTCATAAACAATCTCGTTATTTGAATCAAAGTAAATCCACTCTTCAATTGTTTCTTGAGGAATTGTGACATTGTTTCCAGCAATTTCAAGGTTAATTTCAGTGTTTTTAGCTGTTTCAATTTGTTCCATGACTGAATCGATTTTTTCGTCATGACTTGATAATTCGGGTTCTAAGTAAGCTGAATTAATTTCGATTGATTCTTCACCATTTTGAATACCGTTCATAATTAATTCTTGAACTTTATCAATATCTAATTGATTTCCTTCTTCCGCTTCAGTAACGTAGTAACCTTGCGCTTCAGTATATTCAATGGCTGCATCTTGAGCCGCTGTACGGTCTTCATTACTTAAACCTAGATTCGCTAATTGTTTGTTTAATTTTTGCTCGTCTAAATTCATTGTTTCCATTAAGCCACTATCATGGTTTTCAGATTGGAAGTAACTTGTAATCCACTCATTTGGGTTTTGGCTATTGTAAGTTTCTGTTAAAACTTCACCCGTTTGTAATTCTGGTCCCAATTCACCTAATTGAATCGAACCAACTTCTTGGCCGTTCTCAGTAATTTGGAAAGTTTTGCTGTAGATATCCTCTTGAATTTTTTCTTCCGCTTCAGGGAGTGTTAAGTTACTAATATCAACACTTCCAAAAGTTGTATTTGCTTGGAATTTCTCAGCATAATATCCGATACCTGCACTATATGCCACAATTATGATGACTAGTGCCGATACTACAGAGATAATTAGTTTTTTCATTTGTTCACCTCAAAAAATTTAATATTCGTTCTTTTAAATAACAAGACCTCATTCAAATACATATTTTAGCATGTAAATGTGAATAAAGTATAAATATTACTTAACTATTGTGTGGCGGTTGTGTGACAAATTTTCTAATCGCATGTGCGACTCCATTCTCATTATTCGTTAAAGTCAGCTCATCGGCCACTCTTTTTACTTCTGGATGGCCATTTTCCATTGCGACTCCTAAACCAGCCATTTTAACCATTTCGTAATCATTTAGTTCGTCCCCTATGGTCATAATGTTTTCAGCTTTAATATCTAACAGTTGGATTAAAGCATTTAGACCATTAGCTTTATTCGCTAATTTAGGAATAAATTCAATTGCAACGGGTAAAGAGCGGACAATATGAACTTGTTCATATAATTCATTAGGAATTTTTTCTAAATAATCATCGATAAATTCAACTCCACCAAAGACAACGATTTTATAGAGTGTCTCTAAGTTTAGAACTTCTTCAAATTTTGCCAATGTAATATCAGTACTTAACGTTTTAGCATCTTGTACAACCGTTGGATTCGCTGTCTCATCATCAACTAAATACAGCTTGTCTGGATCAAAGGCAACCATTTGAACTTCTTCACTCCGGTACTCTTTAAAGACATCATAAATTGCTTGACGGTCTGCTTCAGTTAAGATTGTTTCATGAACAATATTTAAGTCAGGTAACTGATGGACAACTGCCCCATTTTGTAAGATTAAATATTCATCGCCATGCCCTTGTGGCAGCTGTTTAGACAAATATTGAATACTTGGTAGCGTACGTCCTGTACAAATAACGACTTGAACACCTTGTTCAATCGCCTCTTTAATTGCGTCTACATTTTCTTGCGACAAAGATTTGTCATCTCTTAGTAAAGTCCCATCTAAATCAATTGCTACGAGTTGAATATCACGTGTCATTTATGCTACTTCCTTTCTGACCATTAAAAGGCCATCGCCAAGTGGAACGAGTGTTGAACGGTTTGTTTTATCATTTAATACAGTATCGAACAATTCATTTAATTTACGATGAATTTTTCTAACGCGTTTTGGAATTTCTGCTTCATCATCTAATACTGTACCACCTTGAAATACATCGTCAATAATTAATACGCCTCCTTGACGAAGTAGACGCATACACTCAGGATAAAATTCGATATATTTCGCTTTGGCACTATCCATAAAGATTAAATCATATGAACCTTCTAAGGTCGGCAAGACATCCGCTGCGTCTCCTTCAATTAGAGTAATGCGATCTTCTAGACCCAGCTTTTTAAAGTTTTCTTTGGCACGTTCATACATTTTTTCATAGCGGTCAATGGTCGTTAAATGCCCATCTGCTTGTAAATGCTGTGCCATTAAACTTGCTGAGAAGCCGATGGCTGTTCCGATTTCTAGAACTTGACTTGGTTGCATGGTTGCAGTAAAGAAATCAAGAAACTTCGCTGTTTCATGCGGTACAATCGGAATGCCTAATTCATTCGCGTAAGCTTCAATCTCACCAAGTCCTCCCTCAAAGTCAAGTTGGCCTTCACGCATAAAGTCAACAACTTTTTGCATCACGATTGGGCGGTGCATCATTTCGTTTAACATGTTATTACTCCTCTATTCAATATTCTCCAAAAAAAAACGAACTTTGGCGCTTGATCAGTCCTAGCTGGCCGACTCAAAGAGTACCGAAAGTTCGTTAGACATACTTGATTATTGGTCACTCTCTCCAGAGTCTAAGTCCAATAATTCTTCTACTGTTATATCACTCGCATCTGCAGTGACGTCATGGTATAAGTTATAATCACTCGAAATTTTCTGATCGTCATCATATTCCACGTGAATTCCACGAATTCGACCGTTATCAATATGACTTGTCGTAATCACATAATCACTTGCTCTTAGAACAATTCGCTCGTCATCGTCTGGCACATAGCCTAGATGATAAATAATCAGACCAGCAATTGTATCTACTTCATCATTTTCTAATTCAACATCAAAATACTGATTAAATTTATCAATTGGTAAAATACCATTCACATAATAATTGTTATCATCGATTTTACGTATGTCACCTGCTGTTGAGATATCTGTCTCATCTTCGATATCCCCAACAATCTCTTCTAACACGTCTTCTAATGTAACAATCCCTTCAACCCCACCATACTCATCTCGCAGTATAGCCAAGTGAGTTTCTTCACGTCGGAATTCAACTAATAAATCATCAACAAAGACTGTGGATGGGACAAATAGTGGCTCACTTGATATATCAAGAATATCAATATTATCAAAACCAACTGTTCGTGCGTGTTTCAATAAATTCTTCATATGAACAACACCCACAACATTATCTTTTTCACCTTCATAGATAGGAATTCGTGAGTAAGGTGTATCTAGCAACGCTTCAATATTCTCATCGTAGTCATCTTCAATATCAACCATGATTGTATCCGTACGTGGCACCATGATTTCTCTAGCCATCTTATCATCTAAAGATAGAACACCTTGAAGCATTGAAAATTCAGCTAAATCAATAGAACCTTCTTTTCGACTTTCAGCCATTAACACTTTCATCTCATCACGAGTGAATGTTTCATCATTCTCTGAGAAATCAAGAGGTGTTAGTCGCTGTAATAATCCAGTTGAAGCTGATAATAGTGCAATAAAGGGACGGAAAATTTTCTGAATCGTTCCAATAATACCACTTGTACCCATGGCGATTTTTTCTGGCATTTGTAATGCCACTTGTTTTGGAAACAATTCACCGAACACTAAAGTAATATAAGACAAAATTAACGTAACGACAACAATCGCAACTGTTACTGCTCCAGGAAATGTCGGTAGCAAAGCTGAGAATCTGTCAGCAAATGAAATCGCTGCAGAGGCACTGGATAAGAATCCCGCTAAAGTGATCGCAACTTGAATAGTTGCTAAGAAATCATCAGAATTCTCTAATAATTCCAAAACCCTTTGAGCTTTCTTATTACCTTCTTCTGCTAATGCTTTCATTTTTGACTGGTTGACTGATACGAAGGCAATTTCACTTGCTGCGAAAAACGCGTTAATTGCCGTCAAGACTATAATTACTATGACTTGTGTCCACAAGGACCCCGAGGAACCCATTATTTTCTCTCCTTTTAATAATTCAATTTTTTTCTTTACTTATAAATATAAGAAAAAAACGAACAAATTGCAAGAAATAAAAGATGAATTTAACCTGTCTTTCCCCCCTTTTTTTATGTAAGCAATTTTTATCAAGTTTAACCTTCATCTTCTTGTAAAATCAGTGTTCTTTTCTATTTTTTCCTGAATGAAATATGAATGGTTTTTAACATATTTCTATTGCATAATAATTCTAATAAAAACTAGATAATTTTACGCATATATGTTAATATTATATGTTGTGCTAATGAGAAACGCAGATTTAACATTAACTTAATATTAAAAAACGATTAGAAAACCTTTGCATTCTGAATCACATTTTGCTAATATGAATCTATCAAACTACAGTGAATTTTACTACAAGGAGTTTCGCTTTATGATAAAAAACCTCGTGCATCATAAAGACAATATTGTGACGATTAATGAAACAATGAATTGTCTCGACGCGATCGAAATTTTAGAGCAGCATTCTTTAAGAAATGCGCCGGTCGTCGATGCTACTAATACATTATACCGCGGTAATATTTACCGTTATCATATTTATAAATACAAATTTCATCATCCCGATGCCGATCTTGCGCAAGTAAAAGTGACTCAATTTCTTAAAAACACGACGCGAGTTGTTCACGAGAATGATACCTTTTACCAATTAATTTTTGCGATTCGTGATTTACCTTTTATTGCCGTATTGGATAAGGAAAATGTCTTTACGGGCGTCATCCAACATGATGCTATGATTAATTACTTAGCTCAAGCTTGGGTCGCAGACAAGTCAGGTTACGTTCTTGCTATTCAAACACGTGGGGAAAAAGGCGAGCTGAACAAGTTAGCTCGACTTGTGAATCGTAAAGCAGATATTCAATCTGCCGTTACCTTTGAGAAAACAACCTATGATACGTCCACTTACTTAATGGTAACGCTACCAGAGTACTTGGATGTATCATCAGTCCGTGCACTAGTTAAAGACTTGACTCGCCGCAAATACGATGTCAATGTGGTTACGTTGTAGGATAGTGAAAATTTGAGAGAGCATTTGAGTTAGATGGCTGTGCTGTTTGGCTCAAGTTAAGGCAACTCAAGACTAATGAGTTTGGCGTTCGACTCTAGTTGCAACCACTCAAGACAAATGGATCCCCGGTTTGGCTCTAGTTCCACCCCAACTCATTCACCCATCACAAATTAAAAAGTGTCCAAAGTTTTTTGGACACTTTTTGCTTGCTCTCATTTAATGTTTTTAAGCTTTAAAGCCTTGTAAGAAAGGATTCGATTGGATTTCTTGTGAGACAGTCGTTGGTCCACCATGTCCTGGAAACAATACAAAGTCTCCGGGTAAAGTTAAGATATTGCGGACAATTCCAACTAATAACGTTTGTAAATCGCCACCAGGTGTATCAGTTCGACCAATCGAGCCGTTGAATACAGTGTCGCCACAAATCACGAAGCCATCTTCTTTGAATGTGTACACGACATGTCCGGGACTGTGACCTGGAATCAACGCAATGTCAAAGGTAAATGGTCCGACTGTATGTTCTCCAAGTTCAGTCCATAAATGATCCGCTGGATGGTTCACTACAACTGTACTTGGTTGCATATTACGGTTCGGAGTTTGGAATGTCTCCGATTCAATTTCATGAACATATACTTCAATACCGAATTCATCTCGCACTGAATCCACTGCTAAGACATGGTCAAAATGTGTATGAGTAATCAGAATCGCTTCGGGCTCCCAACTATTTTCCTTTATCCAAGCGATAATACGGTCTGCATCATCACCTGGATCAATAATCAATGCTTTGTTGTCTTCATTATAGACGACATACGTATTTTCCTGAATTTGACCGACAACTAATTTTGCTACTTTTAACATAATTTTGCCTCCTTGAAATTTTTAATAAGAATCGTCTAAATAGACTCTTGTCACTCGAGGACCAATAGACGTTAGGATTTCATAACCAATCGTTCCAACTTCTTTTGCAATTGTTGTCGCATGGTTTTTCCCTTTATAATCCGTTCCGATCAGAGTCACGTTTGTTCCAATAGGATATTCACGCGGTAAGCGAATCATCAATTGATCCATATTAATCGTCCCAACAATTGGGCAAGCTTGGCCGTCAACATTTAAAGAAATTCCTTTATAGTGACGTAACCACCCGTCTGCATAACCAATTGGAATTGTTCCAATCCACTCATCTTCACTTGCTTCATACGTAGCGCCGTAGCTCACTTTAGATCCCTTCTCTACTTTCTTCACATAGATTAATTCGGACACTAATTGTAAAGCCGGTCGTAAATCTTTAGTGATTGGATTATCAAAATCACCTTTGGGGTCAATTCCGTACATCGCACTTCCTAAACGAATAATATCGGTTGGATAATCCAAATGCCACATACCCATACCAGAGTTGGCGATATGACGCACTTTAACATCTTCAGGAATAGCTTCAGTTAATTCTACCCACTTATTATATTGCTCTTCAATATATTCTTCTGGTCCACCACCGGCTGTTGAGAAGTGGGTAAAGACACCTTCCCAATTTGTCCAAGGATAGGCTTTAATGCCTGCTTTAAATACTTCAACTTCTTCAACAGAGCGCAGTCCAATACGTCCCATACCTGTATCTAAAGCCAGATGGAAAGTTAATTTAGATAGATTTAATAAACCAAGCTGGTTTGTTTCTTCTAATTGCTCATAAGCCAGTTTGAAAAAATCTAAATGACTCACGGTAATGGTTAAATTATAATGTAAAATTTCTGCGATACCACGCGAATCTGTTAGGCCTAATATAAGAATGGGCACTTGTGAGAATCCTTGGCTACGTAATTCAATTCCTTCATCAACTGTCGCAACAGCTAATCCAGTTGCACCAGCCTGAAGCGCTGCTCGAGCTATTGGCACAGCTCCGTGTCCGTAGCCATCAGCTTTGACAGTGGCATAAATTTGTTGATTGTCTTTTAACTGACTTTCAACTAAGTGAATATTGTGGCGAATCGCAGTTAAATCGACGATCGCTTGTGTAGGTCTATGGTCGCTATAATCTATCATTAATTTATCTCCTTCTTATTAGAAAAATACTCTTTTAATCTGTCTCTTAATGTAGGATCATCTAATTCAACAATCACAGTTGCTGTCGCATGAAAGCGTGAATGACTGATGGAAACTTTCGCTTCTGGGTGAGTAAAGGGTGCGTTAGTAATTACCGGCACACCGCGTTCGTCAGGCAATATGGTAATATCAGTAAACTTTAATTTACTACCTACGCCTGTCCCTAAAGCTTTTCCATAGGCTTCTTTGGCACTAAATCGTCCCGCTAAAAAGCTGGCTTGCCTGACTTGCGAGTATGTATTATAGATTTCCAACTCAAGTTCCGTCAGAATCTTAGCCGCAAAACAAGGTTGTCGCACAGAAACTTCTACAATACGTTCTATTTCTATTATATCTGTCCCTAATTGCATTCTAGTTCTCCCTTTTGATTTTATATATTCAATTATACAATAAAAGCCGTATGAACATTGTGTCATACGGCTTCTGCAGCAAAATGCGTTAGCTTCCGCCATTGCTTTACTTATACTATTTATATATATGTATTTTTTGGTTAAAAGTCAGCTTTTACTATATTAGAAAAGCTGAATAAAAGGATAAACTGTGTTTAGTTTATTCCGTTAAAATGAATATGGTACTTTTTTAACAAACATTTCATAGAATGTGCTACTTAGTCGTTTTTAGACTTGATTTTAAAGTTCTTGCTTTTACGATCAGAATTGTTTCCTTGTTGTTTACCTTTGTTACCTTGTTTGCCTTTGTATCCTTGTTTTCCACGGTTGTTTCCACCACGGTCATTACGGTTGTTACTACGGCGTCTGTTGTATTTTTTGTTGTTTTTAGATTTCTTTCCACCAGCATTTGGTAATGGTCTTTGTGGAGAAATAACAACCTCAACATCGTTATTTTCTGATAAAACTTCTTTTAATAAAGCCGAAACTAAATCATTTGCTTCGTAGTGCGCTAATAACATTTTCGCAGTGTTGCGGTGTTTGTTTGCTTCACTCGATTCTAAAATCTCATTAATTTGGTCAACTAATTGTTGAACTTGTCCGTGCTCTACTTCTTCTGATGTTGGCGGGCTTAATGGTTTCATTTGTTTACGAGTTAAGTTCTCGATTGTTTTTAAGTAAGACATTTCGTTGTGTGTAACGAATGATAATGACATGCCATCTTTACCAGCTCGTCCTGTACGTCCGATACGGTGAACGTAACTTTCTGGGTCTTGTGGAATATCATAGTTATAAACGTGTGTCACACCTGAGATATCTAAACCACGAGCTGCAACGTCAGTTGCCACTAAGATTTCAATGCGTCCTTGACGGAATTCGTTAATTACGCTTGAACGTTTTTGTTGTGTTACGTCACCGTGAATTAATTCTGAGTTGTAACCACGTAATGTTAAACCGCGTCCTACTTCATCAACACGTTTTTTTGTACGACAGAAGATGATGGCTTGCTCTGGATTTTGTACGTCCATGAAGCGTGTTAAGACATCAAATTTTTCGTTGTCTTTTAATTTAACAAAGTATTGTTCAATTAAATCAGCTGTCATTTCTTTCGCTTCAATCTTCACGTGAATTGCGTCAGTTAAGAATTGCTCTCCTAATTTTTTAATTGCAGCTGGCATTGTTGCTGAGAATAATAATGTTTGACGTGTTGCAGGAGTTTTTTCGATAATCGATTTAATATCATCGATGAATCCCATATTTAACATCTCATCTGCTTCGTCTAAGATGACTGTCTCGATGCCTTTTAAGTTTAAGACACGACGGTTAATTAAATCTAGAACACGTCCTGGTGTCCCAACGATGATTTGTGGGTGATTACGTTTGATACGTTCGATTTGTTTTTGAATGGATGTTCCACCGTATACAGTGAATACGCGTGCGCGAACATCTTTTCCTAAGCGGAAAATTTCTTCTTGAACTTGGATTGCAAGTTCACGAGTTGGTGCAATAACAATTCCTTGAATTCCTTTATTATTATTGTGGATTTTATTCAACATTGGAAGACCAAATGCAGCTGTTTTACCAGTACCAGTTTGAGCTTGACCAATAACGTCGCGTCCTTCTAGTGCATGTGGGATTGCTTGTTGTTGAATAGGTGTTGGTTCCTCGAACCCCATATCATCTAAAGTATGGATTAGTTCGGGTTTTAAATTAAATTCATTAAATTTCACTAAGGTATTACCTCTTTCTGTTTTGCCTGTTTGTTATATGTTTGTTTAAAAAGAAAAAACGCCTAGACACAACTCAGTATCAAGCAATGGGCATGTGTCATTAGGCGATGCTATGTAAATTTTCACTTTAACCTTTGTTAGTGTAACATGTTAATCCTTACGTCACAACTATTTTGTTTATGATTGCGTTTCCTTACTTGTTAAGTGTGTCACGATTCTTAATAAATCAACGCCGAAACTTGATTTAACTAAGACCATATCCTCTGAAGTAACCGTATTTTCAAGTTGTTCAATGAGTATTTGATGGCTTTCTGGTTCATAGATGAGATGTGTGTCATCATAAACTTTTTTTAATTCTTCGTATAAATATTGCATTTGCTCACCAAACAAGTAAACGACATCGATATTTTGCGGGTCAATATCTTTCGCAATCTCACGGTGGAATTGTTCACTGTGAGGACCTAATTCGCGAATATCTCCTAGGACAGCAATTTTACGACCGTTCTCTTTTGTTTGAAGTGTTGAATAAGCTTGTAATACTGCTCGCATCGATGTTGGGCTCGCATTATAGGCGTCATTTAATAGTTGAGCGCCATTCTTCATCTCTAGCCATTCTAAACGGTTCGCCGTTAATTTAAACTGAGACAATTGGAAGATCGCTTGTTCAATTGGAACATTAATGCTTTTGGCAATACTTAAAGCAATTAAGGCGTTTGATACGTTATACGCTCCCATAACCGGAATCATACATAGAACATTTTCGTCTAAGTTTGTTTTAAAGTAAGTTTTACTTTGTTCTTCAATTAATTCTTTCGCATAAACATCACTGGTCTCGTCAAAGCCGATACTTAGCGTATCAATGGATTTATTTAATTCTGGCATCTCACTTTGTATTAAGGGCTCGTCACCTGGATAAATAAATAGACCAGATTCTTTTAAGCCAGATGAAATTTCTAATTTGGCTTGAGCAATTCCTGCACGTGATCCTAAGAACTCTAAATGACTTTCGCCAATCAATGTGATGACTGCAATATCCGGTTGGGCAACTTCACTCAAAGCTTTAATTTCCCCGAAACCACTCATACCCATTTCACACACTACAACTTCAGTTGTTTCTGGCATTTGCAGTAACGTATAAGGTAAACCAATCTCATTATTATAGTTCCCTTGAGTTTTATGCACTTGGTATTTTGCCATGAGCGCGTTGGCTGTCATATCTTTGGTCGTTGTCTTTCCGTTACTTCCTGTAATTCCAATCACGATTGGGTCTAGAATGTCACGGTAGTATTTCGCTAAGGCTTGCATCGCTTCTAAAGTATCGTCTACAAAGATGCAGGCAATTTGTTCCGAAGGAGCCTCAGCTTGGTCTTTAGACCAAAAAGTTGCGATAGCACCATTCTCAATCGCTTTTTGGATATATTCATGGCCGTCTGTCTTTCCACTAGTTAGCGGAACGAATAAGCTTCCAGAAGTTATTTGGCGGGAATCGAATTCTACGTTATTAATTTCAATGTCTCTATTTTCTGCGGTGTAGTCAATCGCATGTACTGCTTTAACTACATCCATTAATTTAATATTTTTCATGTTTCACCTACCATACATTTCTCGTTATTTATCATATCTAGTTAAATATATCATATTTTGTCCAAAATAAAATACGAATCACTATTGCAAAGCAAAATAATGATTCGTATTCGACTAAAAATCGACTTTTAATTGGCTATTTCTTTCATGGCGACGTAAGGCTAACTGGATTAATTCATCAATTAAATCACGTTGACTTAAGCCAGTACCTAACCATAAGTTCGGATACATACTGTATTGGGTAAAGCCTGGCATAGTATTGATTTCATTAATATAGATGTCTCCATTGTTTGTTAAGAAGAAATCTACGCGAGCTAAGCCCGAACAATCAATCGCACGATAGGCTGCAAGCGCGTATTCTTGAACTTGGCTAGCGATGTGGTTAGGAATTTCAGCTGGATTTTGCATCTCAACGGTATTATTGATGTATTTCTCATCATAATTGTAAAAATCAGATTGCTTCACCAATTGTCCAACCACACTGACGTGCGCATCATCATTCCCTAAGACAGCCACTTCACACTCTTCTGCGCGAATTCCTTGCTCAACAACGATACGACGATCAAATTGTAAAGCCAATTCCACAGCTTCAACTAATTCACTGCTGTCAGTCACTCTTGATATCCCGACACTAGAACCTAAATTCGCTGGTTTAACAAATAATGGATATAACAAGCTACCTTCTGAACGCGCAATTAAGTCTTCTTTATCTGATTGCCATTCTCTTTGATCGAAAGCGATGTAAGGAACTTGCGGTAGTCCTGCACGTTCAAATAAGTTTTTACTGATAATTTTATCCATTCCAGCAGCACTTGCAGCTACGCCTGCTCCTACATATGGAAGATTTAGAATTTCTAAGAATCCTTGAATTGTGCCATCTTCTCCATTTGGTCCATGAAGAATTGGGAAGACAACTGTATCCTCTTCCGCAATATCACCAGGATTAATGTTAATACCGGTCGAAGAACCTTTTTCATTATCACACCAGGATTCTACTTGTGCGGAACTTAAGCGTAACTGTTCCGAGAACGCGCTTGGCTCTTCCAATAAAGGTCCCTTAATCCACTTCCCTTGGCGGGTAATATAGATAGGTTGAACTGTATATACATCGAACATAATTTGTTGCACGATATTATGTGCTGATAATATCGAAATATCATGCTCTGCGCTTTGTCCGCCATAAAGCATTGTGATTTTCATTGTCTAAACCTCCAATAGTAAACTCGTCTAATAGATAAAATTTTTTTAATTTTAACAATAGTAATTATACCATATTTCCACTGTAAAAATAATATTTTTTTCTATTCAATTCATAATACTATATATTAATTTATATAATGGAATAAAGCAAGTTACTATCTAAGCTTACTAAGCATCCACACTGCTTGATGTAACCCCTTGACTTCGTAATTCAAAATCATCGATGTCTTCAATAACTTCTAATTCTAACGTCCAGCGCTGTGCGTTCGTATCATAAACTAGAAAGCCAATGTGTTCTTTTGGTACTTGATCTTGCGTTAATAAGGTCAATTCGTCTTCGATAATATTTAATGGCACTTTCCAATACGTACCCGTTTGAATTGCTTGAACAAAGTTAATTTTTAATCCACGAGAGAATAGCGGAGCGATTTGCTCCACAACATTCAAGGGTAAAGGATTTACTTTTTCTTTTCGCATAAAAAAGAGTGAACGGGATTCATTCACTAACGCAACCATTCTAGCTTGGATAACTCTTTGAAAACGTGAATAGAAGTGTGAAACAAAGCGGTAAAAGACTTTCAGTAGGCCATTAGGTAACCTTAAAAATACGTAATTGTTTTGAAGTTTATAGAAAAATGCTGACTTTAAGCCTTTATTTGCGTGGAACAAATATAAAATCTCAGCTATCTCATTGGCTGTTAATTGGTGCATGGATTCCATATTTTCAAAATCAATCCAATTTGACATTCGCAACTCTGCGTTGCTGCTAGCTTCGAAGTAGTTCGCTACTTCTGTTTTATTTCGTAAAACTTTGAAATTTGTTTGCGCGTCAAAACGTCCAACTTCAGGAGGTGCTTGAGCAAGTATTATATTATTCGGCATATACTGGGATTCAAAATCCTCAAGGACTAGATCAATACCTCGAGTCATAATATGGTTAGTAACAGAATCATAATGAACATATAAATTTACACGACTCACACTCGCATCCTCCTTTCTTCCAATTTAATTTCTTAACATAATATACTACATTCTACCCATTTTATTCATAAATTAATAGTGTTAAAACACGAGTTTATGTGACATTTATGTTACATATTTCCTTTATTAAACTCCCCCTTATATTCCATGGCAGTTATATGAATCAGCACAATAATAACTAAGCATTATTATGCAATTATTTATTTACTATCCGAATTTAATAGTATCAAATGAGTATCTCATTGACATCTCTCCATAAAATATTCTATAATATTTAACAAGCAATTGCTAGAGATACGCCTACTGACCTTCGTATATCCATCTTAGCATGTTTGTATAAATTATTTAATAACAAAGAAACGACCTACCTTATTAGGTAAGTCGCATCATTTATAATGATTATTAAAATTGAACTTCTGGTACTTGGCGTGCATCCTCTGGAGTTTCTAGTAAGCTTCGTCGATTAAAGCCATGAACATTTGCCACAATATTCGTCGGAACTGTTTCAACAGTTGTGTTATATTGGGTTGCAGTTGAGTTGTACAGTTGACGTGCCGTCGCAATTTGTTGCTCCGTTTTCTCAAGGGTTGATTGCAATTGTGTAAAGTTCGTATTCGCTTTTAAATCTGGATATTGCTCTGCGACAACTAATAGTCTTGATAGAGCTCCTGATAATTCATTAGACTTAGCATTAATTTCAGCTGGATCTGCATCACTTGGCAAGTTAATCAATTGTTGTCTTGCTTTAGTGACTGATTCTAAAGTTTCTCTTTCGTGACTCGCATAACCTTTTACCGTGTTCACTAAGTTTGGAATTAAATCGTTACGACGTTGTAGCTGTACATCGATTTGGCTAAATGATTCATCTACCCAGTTACGACGTTTAATTAAATTATTATAAATAAGTACCCAGATAATCGCGATGACCACGATAACGGCGATAATTATCCACATGATATTCATATATATATTCTCCTTCCGAGACATTTAATAGTTTCTACTATACATTATATTAAATAATTGATTCATTGTCGAAAATTATCCCCTATAGCTCGTTTTCCCTCTTAAAAAATAGACTTAATCGTCAATGTGTTCTTAAGTGTTGTTTATCTCGAATTCGTATTGATGTCTGCTTTTTATCATGATATCATCAAGTTGACGTTTGAATGATATTAAAGAAAAGCAACAACTGAAAGGAAGATACATATATGACAACCGAAGCAATTACACAATCAGCAACAACTATCCAAACAACTGGAATTGAATTAAACGCGTTAAAACCAACTGAATTAGCAGGTTTTTATGAGGAAAAAATCGGCTTAACTTTACTAAGTAAAGATGACGCTGGGAAAATCTATCACTTAGGAACACCAGACGGAACTGTACTTATCTCAATTTACCCGGCGACAACTGAAAAATCACAAAGAACGACTGGTTTATATCACTTTGCTTTATTATTACCAACACGCGGTGACTTAGGTGGGATGTTACGTCACTTACTAGAAAACCAAGTCAATATTGAAGGTGCATCAGATCACGGGTACAGTGAGGCATTATACTTACCTGACCCAGAAGGAAACGGTATTGAAATATACGCTGATAAAGATAGAAGTGAATGGGACATTAAAGATAATGGCCTAATTGGTGGAATCGTTATCGCATTGGACGCTGAAGGCGTACTTTCATCACAAGAGGTGCCTTTCACCGGTATACCAAATGGAACAACGATGGGGCATATTCATTTACACGTAAATGATATTGAATCAACTTTAAGTTTCTATCATGAAGTGATGGGCTTAGGTCTTAAATTCATTATGAATGAAGCCGCTTTATTTATGGCTACACAAGACTACCACCATCATTTAGGTGCCAACCTTTGGAATGGTCGTAATATCCCTGCTGCTCAAGACGGAACACAAGGTTTACGTAACTCTGTTTGGTCAGGTTCTGCGGAAGATTTAAAAGAGATTCAAGCAAAATTAACTGACAATGGACATGAATTTACTAAAGATGGCGAGACTTTTTACTTTAAAGATCCGGCCGGAACAGGTATTATCCTAAAAGTCATAAAATAATAAAACATTGAAAGGTGTACTTGCTATGGCTTGTACGCCTTTTATAGGTGTTTATTAATTTACATATAATCGAAAGGATGACTACTTTGAAAAAGAACACACTGAAAACAATTATCGCTCTATTCCTACTTGCCCTTATCGGGAGCCCTCTCACAGCCATGGCGCAAGAAGGTGCCACTTCTGACGCTGTTATTTATCCAGCTCGTTACCAACTTAACTCAATCGATTCTGTTAACTTAGCTGAATTTTATGAATATAACATGGGGATGACGATTCTAGAAGAAGCAGATGGGTATTACCGTTTAGGAACTTCGGATGAACGTACGTTACTTGAGATATTCCCGACAGATATCCCTCGTGGGGAAAGCTTATCAACTGGACTTTACCATACAGCATTCCTATTCAATGACCGCAAATATTTGGGAAGTGCATTAAACCATCTCATGGAAACTCAATCGCCTATTGAAGGCTTTACTTATCACGGTGTGAGTGACGCGGTTTATGCTGCTGATATTGAAGGTAACGGGATTGAATTATATTGGGACTACCCTGTAGAAGAATGGCCTCAAGATGAAGGTGGCAACTCTGTTGACATGTTAAACGAGCCACTTGACTATGTTGAGTTAATGGAATCAGCTACTGAGGAATTCACTCAATTAGATGAACGTACTAAAATTGGACACTTCCATTTAGTATCTGACGACTATGATGCAGCGGGTAAATTTTACAGTGATGTCTTTAATTTAAATACGCAAAGTTATGTTGAGGGTGACTCATTCTTCCAAGCTTCTGGAAGCTATCACCACCATGTCGCAAATAATAATTGGTTCGCAGATCAAGGGATTACACAACCAGAAGAAGGCCAACAAGGACTTCGTGCAACGATTTGGGAAACTCAATCCGAAGATTTTTTTTAATGAAGTAATCAGTAACTTAGATTCTTTAGGAGCTGATTATACTCTAGAGGATAATTCACTGAGCTTTAATGATACCTCTGGTTTAGGTGTGATTGTTGAATTAGTTCCTGAATAAACGCTGAGCGTAGAATATAAGGGATAGTTCCTTTGTTCTACGCTTTTTTGTTGAATAAAATATTTTATTGCATAAGGTTTTTAAATATTTTATAATGACTGCATTTGAAAACACGCTTGAAAGGAGGGTCAACCTATTAAACGAACACATTATTTATTCCGCTGGGGGACTGTCCTCGTATCTTTAGGTCTTTTAGTCTACGTAATGCTTCACTTTGCTTTTGCTAAACAAGGCTTTCATATTGATGAAATATACTCTTATGGTCTCAGCAACAGTTACTACAATCCCTTTCCAACTGCAATCAATGAATGGACGCCAAGTACGTATTATCAAAACTACTTGATGCCTAACCACGCAACAGCGTTCGAATATGGGTCGGTAATGTCTAATCAAGTCAATGACGTGCATCCACCGCTATATTATTTATTATTCCACACGATTGCCTCTTTTTGGCAAGGTGGCTTTTCACCGATGGTGGGCTTAACGCTTAATTTAGGGGCGCATATAGCGACAGTGATTGTATTATTTTTCTCAATCTATTACTTAACGAAGAATTTTTATTTAAGTATCTTTGCTGGCTTGTTCTGGGGGTTGAGTATAGGTGGGTTAAGTTCGATGTTATTTATTCGGATGTATCATCTGATGGGCTTTTTCGTCATTAGTTTGTTATATCTACTTTTACGGTATAGCCGTTCTAATAAATCACATACGATAATTCTTTTGATACCTATATTTATCGCTACTTTATTGGGCGCTTTGACTCATTATTATTTCTATTTGTATGCCTTCTTTATTGTGGCGGTCGCATGTATTGGCCTTCTAATGATTAAGGAATTTAAAAAAGCAATTATACTGGGCGTTATAGAAGTAGGCGCAATTGGGGTTGCTTGGGGTATTTTCCCAGCGGTCTTTTCACATATTTTCACTTCGAATCGAGGTGTTGAAGTATTAAATAATGCCAATAATGCGAATTTCACAGAGAATTTGAAATTATATTTAAGTTTTGTGCAAGAGGATTTACTTGCTGATGTGTCGCTACCAATCTTTATCGGTGTGTTAATTGGCTGTATTATTCTACTTTGTGTGCAAAGCAAGACCTTAATTAATCGAGTGACTTTCTTACAAATTGCAATGATTATTCTGCCTATGGGCTTATATATCTTTCTCGTTCAAGATTTATCTCATTATCATACCGCCCGCTACATTTACCCAATTTATTCAGTCGTCGCTGTGGCGGTTGTGTTAGTGATTTACTTTTCCCTGCGGGCGATTTTAAGTAAGCCTTGGAGTACTGCCATGACCATTCTTGGTTTAAGTTTAATCGTCTTACTTGGTTTCAAGCGTGAGACAGTTTACTTTCAATATTCAGATCAAGGGGCTTTAACACAAAGTATTCTTGAAAATCCCACCAATTCGGCGATGGTCTTTAGTGCTTCACGCTGGCAAATCGCAGAATACTCACCCCAACTCGCCTTACATGATGAGGTCTATCCTATGATACTGGAGTCGACAGACGCTAGTGACATGCCTGTGATGGAGGCGCATGACCTAGGTGAGCCTTTAACGATTTATACTAATAGTACGCAACTTAAGCAAGAAGACTTAATCCAATCAGTCTTAGAGAAGTATCAGTTAACTGATTACAAAGTATTGCATCAAACGAATGATTTAATTGTTTATTATTTTGAATAATATACACAATGCGAGTGGTCTACGGTTCACTCGTGTTTTTTTGTAAAAAAAAGAAGCCTTCGGGCTCCTTTTAGTGATGTTTGCGTATCGCTTTTAGCATCATAATATTGTCTTCAAAATCATATTCGACAACATCAATGAGTGCTGACAAAACATCGACATGGAATTCGTCATCTCTTAAACCTAATAGGTCTTCGTAATAATCTTCCACTTCGGGTTGTTGAGTTGCTCGTAACTTTTCGATAACAAAATCGAGGTCGGAAGGTTCTGAATCGACCTGACCTGTGATTGTTATTTCACTTTGATGATCAAAGAGTCCAAAGTGAATGTTTGCCTGTGTCATACCACTGTTATAAAAGTAATCCAATAACTCATTCATAATCAACTTAATCTTTCGATATTCTCTCACGCATCTCTTTCCTTTCCCTAATTCCGTCTAGGACAGGTACAACAGTAGCTGCCACGAAACCTCCAGCAAAGCCATTGTTATACAAGTTTAAACCTGCATGAGTTATACCCGTATTCGGTACTAACCCTGCATGTAATAATCCTACCAGAATTCCGGCCTTCCATCCATAGTGGCCTGCGATTGGAGCCAAAGTTGTTCCAAATAAGGCCGAAAGAAGTGATGCTGTTGAACTAGGTTCGTCTACTGCCATCATGACTTGCATGGCGAATATCCCAATTACAACGGGTGTTACGTTAAAGATATGCTTACCAAACGTACCAAAACCAATAACCGTTAAAACGCCACCTATCACGGCTCCTTCAAGCGTACCTCCTACAACCCAAACATAAGCTAAAGAGGCTAGGCCTAAGACACCCATATTAATAAAGGTTAAACCAACTCCATAATCCGTCACGAAGTCTGAGATTAAACGCCCTGAATCTTTCTTAAATATCCCATATCCTTTGAAAGACTTACCATTTAACATGAAACCAATAACAAGTAAAAAGAGTGAAAAAGCCACGAAGAATGCTTCAACTTCGATAATGGAATGAGTTTGTATAATCGGATCATAAGTCGTCGTTAAGTCAAATACTCGCATAATACTCGCGATAATCATACCTAAAACTCCAGCCGTAAAGCCCATATTATACAAATTATATCCTTGGTGAAAACGTAAGAAACTTGATCCCATTGGATGAATCGTAAACCCAATGAAGACTCCAACCAAAACTCCTAAAGGAACACTAACCCAATATGACAAACCTTGTCCAAAGGTAATAATACTTACAACTGGTGCTAAAGTCGTTGCGAATAAGGATGTAAGTAAAAAGTTACCTATCGGCATATTTCGGTATCGACTATAAAGCAGTGTTCCAAGTGTTATCGGAATTGAATTATATAAATTCTTACCAAAAAAGGCGAAGCCCATAACTGTAAATAAAGCCGCTACTAATGGACCCGTTATCTTTGCAGAAAATCGCTTAATTGCCATCGCATTAATCAACATCAGTGAACCAGCGTTGACAAAAGTTGCACCGATTCCCCCTACTTCAAAGTAATCCGTAATCAGATTACTCGGTGAGGTTAAAATAGCTAAGAAACCATCCCATACTTGATTTAATGGATCTACTAACAAACCAAATATGATAAATATAAAAGAAACTAAGTATAAAAAATTGGCCTTGACTGAATCTTTAGTGAAAAAATATTGAGTTATTTTTGCGTTCATATTTGTTTTTTCAACCTCTTCTCCCATCCGAAACCTCCCATAAAATTCTAATACAAATATATTACCAATTCTCAATCTTTATCACAATAATTAATTATAAAAAAACACTCAATAGACACTTTTAAATTTGCTTCATATTTTCGTTATAATGAGGTTACGAATTTTATGTATAAGAAAGGACGATGAGGATGAACATTACAGTTTATTGCGGCTCGAACCCTGGTAAGAATCCAAACTTTAGCTTAACAGCTACTAGATAAGGAACCTGGATTGGACAACAAGGTCATCCGCTCGTTTACGGCGGAAGTATGAATGGTTTAATGGGATTTGTTGCGGACACAGTATTAGAAGAGAACGGCGATGTCCAAGGAATCATCCCAGAAGTGTTGCGAGGGATCGAAGCGAACCACCCCAACGTTCAGAATATGGAGATTGTTCAAACAATGCCCGAGCGAAAAACTCGGATGATTGAGCTCAGAGACGCCTTTATTGCCCTCCCTAGTGGGGTTGGGACTTTAGAAGAAATTTCAGAAATCGTCTCTTTAACTCGCATTGGACTCATTAATAAACCAACTGTTTTTTACAATGACGACGGCTATTATGAGGCTCTGAAGGAGCAGTTTGGCCACATGGTGCAAGAAGAGTTCCTTAAACTTGAAGTCCGAGAAACGTTCCTCTTTTCCGAGTCGCTTCAAGAGATTGAAACGTTCATTCGTGAACATTCATAGGGGGATGTGTCCTTGAGACTTTCTCAGGGACATTAAAGTGGGAATTGGGTCTCTGAAATTTTCTCAAGGACATTTCAGCCTCAAAATTACAATTATTAAAAACAAAAGACGACCCAACACTTCAATTGTTGGGCCGTCTTGTTTTATACGCAGGGGTTGGTCGTAACCTCTAGATTAAAACTTGCGAATATGTTTATCTAAGTAAAATTTATGTTTAATTTCTAAAAAGCGCTCGAATTCAATCAGTATATGATATAAGAGTGCGCGCGTTTCAAATTCTTCTCGATTTTTGGGTAAATCGCTGCTCCGGTAATAGCTATATAATTCACTTATACTTTCTAATAAACCTTTCCCACTATTTGTTTGCGCAAATTCATCTGAAGTGAGTTTAAACATATTTGCTAAGGTTGTATTTTGTTCAGTTCTTAATGAAATGTGTTGTAGGGAATCAATCATCCGTTTTAATATATCTGCTTGTCTAGATCGCATTTGAGCGTAGCGAATAAAGTAATCGTCTTTAGTGAATATTTGATTCTCATATTCGGACAAAGCCAGTTGTCTGAAATCTTCTATAGACGTATCGACATGCTCTACTTCAGCCCGAATTAAAGGTATATCAAAATCATTTTCAAGTAATCTTTGATTTATTAATTCCAATACGACGCGGAAGTTTTCTTCAATTTCTTTAATTCCTTTTTTTAATTTTAGTTTTTGATTAGGCATCCATAAATTAAATAAAATCGCCATACCAGCGCCAATCACCATAATTAGCACACCATTGAGTTGCCACTGCCACGACACACTTTCTGCGATGACAAAATGCGTGACTAAAACTGAAACCGGTGCAATGGCTGCTTGAAGATTCATCCTGTAAGCAACTGGAATAAATATGAGTAAATACAGGCCAAATGCCCAGACTTGAAACCCAAATATTAAAAATATGACGGTCGCAATCGCAAAAGCAAGTACCGTAGCGATTAAATAAGTCAGGGAAATCTGACGAGACGCTTTACGTGTATCTAGCAAAGTTAAAATCGTAATAATTCCTGTCGCCAGTGAGTTCTCTAAGCCGATAAATTTAGCGATGTAAATCGCGATGGTGGCCGCCAGTGTAATCTTTATTGTCCGAAGTCCAAGTGACATCCAATCCCTCCATTACATTATGACTTTCTTTTATATATAATAGCATGTATACCACATTTTATATAGGAGAGGTACTTACAATGATTTTTGAATATGAACATTTAATTCAGTTTTATGAAACAGATGCAATGCGCATTGTGCATCATTCCAATTATTTGCGTTGGTTTGAAGAAGCCCGTCTCGTTTGGTTATCTGAGATTGGCTACAGTTATAAGCAAATGGAAGACGAAGGCATCATGATTCCAGTACTTTCTGCTCAAGTTGAATATAAACAAATGCTTGCTTTTGGCTCAACGGCTATCATTCGATTGCGAATATCTCACTTTACACCTGTTAGAATGACAGTTGAATATAAAGTATATAATAAAGAAACGGGCGATTTAACAACGACAGGATCAACATCGCATTGTTTCCTAGATGCCGAAACTCAGCGTCCACTTTCTTTAAAACGTAATCATCCAGATATTCTTGCAGCATTTGAAAAAGCACAAGCAGATTCAAAAGAAGACTAAAGATAATAAAAGTATAGCGCTCAGCGTGACACCATCTGGTGTCATGGCTAGGCGCTAAATTGTGTTGGAAAATATTTTTATTCTGTATTAATTTTTACAAAAAAAAGACGAATCCGAAGATCCGCCTTAACTATTATTTACGCACGTTTTTGGTAAGTTCCTTCAGACGTGTTGATGATTAACGCTTCTCCAACTTCGATGAAGTCAGGAACGTTGACTACTAAACCAGTTTCCATTGTTGCTGGTTTACCAGATCCTGTTACTGTTGCACCTTTAATTGATGGTTGAGTTTCTTTTACTTTTAAAGTAACAGTTTGAGGTACTTCAACCCCGATAACTTCAGAACCGTAGAATTGGATTTTTACTTCCATATTTTCTAATAAGTATAATAACTCATCTTCAATTGAATCTACTGGTAATTCATATTGTTCATATGATTCTAAGTCCATGAAGTAAGCTATTTCGTCCATGCTGTATAAGAATTGAACATCTTTTGTTTCAAGGAAAGCACGTTCGAATTTTTCATCCGGACGGAAAGTTGTATCATAAGTCGCACCAGAGCGAACGTCACGTAATTTCATACGCATAACTGTATTCCCTTTACCTGGTTTATGGTGACTTGCGCTTAATACTCGAATTAATTTTCCATCTTGAATAAATGTCATACCTGCTTTTAAATCTGCTGCAGAAATCATTTCACATTCTCCTTTTATTGTCTCTAAAATATTCCTTCCCATTATAGCATAAAATTCCTTATGATATCGCTATCCTATAAAAAAATCATTTAATAACAACTAAAATTGTGATAGACTAACTAAAAATGAACTTTAGATGAGGGATACATTAAAATGAATTTAGATAATTTATTCAATACTAACTTAACTAAAATTAAACCCAATGCCATTCGGGCCTTCGATGAAAGTGCGTCCCAAGTTGAGGGTATCATCAAATTAACGCTCGGCCAACCAGATTTTAATACGCCTGAACATGTTAAAGATGCTGGAATCAAAGCCATTCAAGACAATCAAACCGGTTATTTATCGACACCTGGAGATAACCGATTACGTCAAGCTGCCGCAAATTTCGTTAAAGAAAAGTACGATTTAGATTATCAATGGGAAGACGAAGTCATTGTAACTGTTGGGGCGACTGAATCGCTATCGACGGCACTTCAATCGATTTGTAATTCTGGAGATAAGATTATTGTACCCTCTCCTTACTTTACTTTATATTCTTCAATTATTTACTTAGCCGGTGGTGAACCAATTGAAGTGGATACAGCTGCCAATGATTTTGTTATGTCACCAGAGATGTTAAAAGATACTTTAGAAGAGCATGGTGATGCCGTTAAAGCAATCATCTTAAATTATCCGACCAATCCAACGGGAGTAAACTGGACGGAAGAAGATGCAAAAGCTTTCGCAAATGTACTGCGTGATCGACCAATATTTGTCATTAGTGATGAAATATACAGCGAATTAGTTTACGAAGAAGAGCACGTATCGATTGCGAAATACATTCGTGAGCAAACAATTGTGATTAATGGTGTATCTAAATCTCATGCGATGACAGGCTGGCGTGTAGGGCTCCTTTTTGCCCCAGCGAATATTATGAGCCAATTAGTTAAAGTGCACCAAAATCTTGTCACCACAAACTCAACGATTTCTCAATTAGCTGCTCGTGCAGCGTTGGAAAATGGCATGAACGACGCTCAACCGATGCGAGAAAAATATGTGATGCGCCGTGATTATATTTATGATTTTATGACACGCTTAGGTTTCAAAATCGTTAAGCCAAGTGGCGCATTCTATATGTTCGCGCGTATTCCAGAAGATTTGGAACAAAATAGTATGGACTTTTGTCTAGACTTAGCTCATTCAGCTGCCGTTGCTTTCGTACCGGGATCTGCCTTTGGTATCGGAGGCGAAAGTCACGTTCGCCTTAGCTATGCTGCAAGTATCGATGATATTAAGGAAGCGATGCGACGTTTAGAAGTATTTGTCAAAGAGAAACGCGAAAACAAATAAAAAATTAAAAGATTACTAGATTTAGAGAATCCTCTTTTCTAGTAATCTTTTTTCCAGCTTAACTTAAGTCAATGCCCGACGTCTTCTTTACTTGTAAACTTAATCTATACAATAAAGGGAGAAATAACATGCAAACAACACAAAAACGAGAACTATCTATGCGGCAATGTCACGAAAACTTCTCACTACTCGTAGCTTGGTTGCGACTGCTTTATACAGCTACTTTAGCAATGCCGATCGGTTATTTACTTTAGATTAGTGTCAATTTAGAAAGTATCGTTATCCAATCAAACGCGAATTTAGACGTTTTACTGCTGTCAATCGCTGTCGGGGAACGGGCTTTTAGCTTAATTTGGGGCTTTGGATTAATTATTATCGGCTTGCTTTTGTTAGTTCTAGCCTATGTCGTATTGAAAGCAACACCGATTCATAAAGTAATTGGTTATTTATTATTACTGCCTGGTGTGAGCTATATTATCATGCATACTTTAACTTTACTCGGACCAGACATGACAGCTCTAGCTTCACAATTATAAGGCTTTTTAGCGGTCCCGATGGCTTTAGGCGAATTGGGTTTGGCACTTTAGTTTATCTTCAAAAAAGGCATGGCTCTTAAGGTTCAACCAGCGCTTAATGCTGCTTAATGATTCTGGTTTCATTCCAAGTGAACTAGCCAATTGATGTTGGGGAACGCGGTCAATGAGATCAGGACGAGTATCTAATAAATTTAAGTAACGTTCTTGTGGTGAGGCGCTAATGAAACGGGCATTATTATCTTGAATGTTTGCTAGGTCTTCTTTCATGAAGCCTCGCGTAAATACAATTAATTTAATTTATTTTTGAAACATCACATCTTCATTAATAATATCACCGACGATCAATACAGAATCTTCGACACATTCAATTGAATACTCTGAAGGGATCCTCTAGGTATAACTTTTATAATTAATCGCTGTCTGTTTCTCCGTGTAGAGAAATTATAAGTGTTTTCTTCACCGGCTTCATCAATCGCAAACTGCCTTAAACAGCCTTGTAACACGAAGTAACATTCTTTTGATACATCACCTTGCCTAAGGAGTATTGTTCCTTGTTTGTATGTTCTTACATCGATTTCGGAGCTTAGTTGTTCGACTTCTGCTTGAGTTAAAGTAATTCCGTTCAAAATTTCGGTTAAATAATCAGTCATTCCTTCACCTTCTCCCACTCTATTATTCACCCATCTATTACCACATTCAAATGCTAAAAAGCACTCGCATCACTGGGATACGAGTGCTTTATTATATGTTTATTTGACCGCATCGAAGTTTTTAGCTTTGTGAATCGTATTAGCGATGTCTTGGGCTAAATGAACTGTTTGCGGGCGGATCGCTTTTGGAATTCGGTAATTTTTCTTATTCATTGTAACAAATAATGCTTTGTCGTTTGCTTCCGTCATTTTTTGGAAGGGATGTTTAATGAATTGAGGCGTTGTGTGTCCCACACCGATTTCTAAAAAGACTATTTTTTTGCCTTCATTTTCTTTTAGAAAGGCTTCATAGCGATCTTTTTGTGCATGGAAATCGCCGTCTTCCACCATACCTTTTTCTTCATTTCGCTTGTTAATTTCAAAAGGTGCACCACATTTTGGACAGTGTGGTACTAATTCAGACGGAACTTTCATGTTCTCCTGTTGCTCCACCATCTCACGAATTACTGAATCGTCGCGGTAAGTTTGTTGATGACAGTGTTTTGAACATTGCCATAAACCATACTCACCTTGAATGTGAAAGACATGGTCACTATCATAATCGGCTATATCAAAGGCATTATCGGCATTAGTTGTAATAATATGGTAATTGCGTCCTTCTAACATGTCTTTTAAATCTAAGTACGACTGCCCTACTGGTTGATCTAAATAGTTTAAGACAACGAAGCGACTTTGAAATGCCCAATACTCTTCCACACTTTCAAAGTCAAACAGACTTGCTTGTAACATATCTAGTAGGCCGTACTTTTCAATGAAGTCAGGAAAGGCATCTGTAAAGCGCGATCCAATATATTTAAAGCCGTCTGCTGCTGACATTCCAGCTCCAATACCTACAACAATGGCATCCGCTTCATCAAGCAATCCTTGTAACACTTGTCCATCTTCTAAAGTTCCTTGCTCTGCTTCAAGGGTCTTCCAATAATTTGCCATCATGCGTCTCCTTTAATTAATTTCTTTTGATATATCGCTTCATCTTCGTCTTCATACACATTGAAAATCACTTTTAAATCTGTCTCATGATCAATTAAATAATCACGAACTGTCTTAATCGCAATCTCCGCTGCTGGCTCAGTCGGAAAGCCGAAGACCCCGGTTGAAATACAGCAGAAAGCAATACTTTCAAGTTGGTTATGATCAGCCATCTCTAAACATGCCTGATATGTTTGGGCAAGTAACTTTTGATTGATTCTTGTCACTCTGCCACTGGCAGTTGGCCCAACAGTATGAATGATATAGTTGGCTGGTAAGTGATAGGCTGGGGTCAATTTTGCTTTACCTACCGGTTCCTTCTTCCCTTGTTCAGTCATAATTTCGTGACATGCAAGTCGTAAACGAATACCCGCCTTTGTATGAATAATATTATCTATACAATTGTGATTTGGGATAAAACATCCTAACAGCTCTGAATTGGCTGCATTCACTATACTATCAACCGCTAAAGTTGTAATGTCACCTTTCCAAAGATAAATATTATCTCCTGCAACTGGCGTTAAATCTTCTAAAGCTACTGCTTCTTCTTGATTATTATTTGCTTTTAGAAAGCGGTCCTCATGTTCTAAGTACTCTTCCGAGATTGCTTTTGGTGGACGGACATTGACCAAATGACGCCATTTCTTAAAAGCATCTTCCGATTCTTCAAGTGTAGGGGCATCATCTTCTTTTGATAAATATTGGATCATCCATTCAAGATCTGCGGTTGCTTCCATATAACTCGTCCTTTCAATTTCACATTTTCATAGATAAAGTAGACGCACTTAAGTAAAGGGCTTGGCCCCTACTTAAATGCGTCCATGTATTGCTTATGCTTAAGCTTCTTCTAAAGCATTGAATGCTTCTTCGTCAACGTTAGTTAATTTTACTAACCAGTTCTCCTCTGTTTTCGCTGAGTTTAATAATTGAGGATTATCTTCCGCTGCTGTATTGCGTTCTACAATTGTTCCAGCAATGGGAGATGCAATCTCTAATACTGTCTTTGATGCTTCTAAGTTTAAAATCGCATCATCCACTTCTAAGTTATCTTCTTGGTTAAATTCCACAAAACCAACGGTTCCAACATCATCTTGTAATTCTGCAGACATACTCACTGTATAGTTATCGCCATCTTTAGTAATTAATAAAAAGTTCCCAATTCTTTCCATAATAATCTCCTTTATTTCAACTGATTTATACGTATTTTTTTATTTAATCTGTATTACTTTTATATATAACACTGTATCATATCCAAGTTAAAACTGAAAGGGTTTTACACTCTAAAAGTAATTATCTCAAGGTTTGGATTCCCTTCAATACAGGAGTGATACAGCCTCTATATTCTATTATATTTTATAAGAACAATAAAAGCACTTCCTGCACAAGTTGCGCTCGGAAATGCTTAAATCAGGGGTGCTTATTTCTTTTTGAATTTTACACCGTTTGCTTTTAATTGCTTAATGGTTTGTGGACCGATATGCTTCACAGCTAAGAGCTCTTTTTCAGTATATGCTGAGAAATCTTCAACTTTTACCAGTCCCATTTCTTGAAGTGTTACCGCCGCATTATGTACGACATCTGCCAGAACGGGTATTTCTAGATAGGACTTATAAGTAAATGGATTCGTTTGTGCTCGGTATTGCTTGGACGCGCCTGTAAACGAAATAACTTTCTCATTTAAATTCACCCGCTCATGCGGTTCTGCTGCTTCATACTCCTCCAACATCCAGTCAAACAAATACTCTGAGCTAACTACGACAGGTAAAATATCATTTAATGCAACCGCAATAGATTCAAAGGAATTCATTTGGAAATGATCAACTTCACCAAAACCTAAAATTAAATCCATTGGCCAAGAATCGTCCATAAATAATTGAAAGAGATTGTCATTTGCTTCTTCTAAATCTAAGAATAAATCTTTAGCATACGTCAAATTATTAGTCAAAGCTGCCACAACAAGCAATGGAATAATCATTCGATCATCTTCACTCGCTGGGTAAGGGACATCTGAGAACAGTTCATAGGCACTTTCAAAGTCATATGTCCGGCAATAAATCGACATAATATAATAACGTGCCCCTAAACTATCCATCTCGTCAATCTCATATAAGTTTTCAAAATGTTCTAACGTTTCTTCTAACAAGCCTTGTTTAAATAAAATCACGGCTAACATAAACTTTAATCTTAAGTAAGGACGTTCTTCATAATTTATCCAGCCGACTTGATCTGTTTCTTCCCATTTATGAAACGCTGTGATTTCCAGTTTACGAATTTGTTCAATTTGTTCAACTAAAGAGCCTTCAATGAGTTCTAAATGGGCGTTCCAATTTTCTGGCCACAACTCAATCGCTTCACGTAATAAAGCCTTGCGCTGCTTCTCATCATCGATACTCATTGATAGTTCGAGTAATTCTGCTGATTCCATTTCAGGTGTTGATTCTATCTCATTTTCTAGATTACCTTTATTATAAAACGACATAAAAGCTTCAATTGCTTTTTCAATATTTTCAAATTCATCTCCATACTGGTCAATAAATTGCTGTAATGCACGAAAAATGTTATCATCGTTACCAAAAGACATAACTCACACCTCATTTCAAATATTAGTTATAGTATACCGTTAATGGCATCATTTTAACAATATTTTCGAGAGAGTAAAAGGAAGAGAATATGAAGAAAATTCGACAGATTATCCAACATTATGATGCTAAAGCACTCGGAGTTCAAAGAGGTTACGCTGTTCTACTCCCGCTCATAAAAATAAAGGATGAATGGCATGTGCTGTATGAAGTTCGTAGTAAACATATCTCACAACCAGGTGAAACTTCTTTCCCTGGGGGACGCATTGAAACGGATGAATCACCTGAAGAAGCTGCTGTTCGTGAAACGATGGAGGAGTTAAATATCCAACGTGAGAACATTAACCTCTATGGGGAAATCGATTATATTATTGCTGCCAATCGAATTATTTATTGTTACGTTGGAGAAATTACCAGTGTGGCCTTTGAAGATATTTATCCAAATATTGAAGTAGAAAGATTGTTCACAATTCCTTTAGACCAGTTAATGGAAAACAAACCCACTTTTTATCAATTGAGTTTTGAGTATACACAAAATCAGGGTAAGGAAGAAAATCAGGAATTTCCATTTCATCTGATTAAGCAAGGTGAAAAATATCCCTTTAATGAAGTCAAACAAAAAATTCCTTTTTACCATTTTCCTGATGAAGTTTTATGGGGTTTTACCGCAAATTTCACTGACCGATTTATTCAAATTATTAAAGACGGTCAATAATGTACACAAAAGACGTTCAATCTCCAATAGAGAGACTGAACGTCTTTGTTTTTAAATTTGATATTCCCCGATACGGTTCCAATTTTTATCATGAAGAATAATACGAGCTGGCACGCCTACGGCCGTTGCATACGGTGGGACGTCTTTAAATACGACGGCACCGGCACCAATTTTGGCGTGATGACCAACAGTAATGTTACCTAGTAAAGTCGCGTTAGCTCCAATTTCAACATCATGTTGAATTGTTGGATGGCGCTTCTTACCTTTCTCATTCCCTGTTCCACCTAAAGTCACTCCGTGGTAAAGCTTAGCCCGGTCTCCCAGAATCGCTGTCTCACCAATAACCACACCCATACCATGATCGATAAAGATATTCTTACCGAGCTTTGCGCCGGGATGAATTTCTATCCCTGTTTCAGTTCGAGACACTTCTGATAATTTGCGTGCTTCATAAATTTCACCTTCTAAGTAAAGTTTATGCGCTTCTAAATGATTTTTAACTGCTTTAAAGCCTGGGTATAAGTCAGTGACTTCCTCTACGCTTGTTGCGGCAGGGTCATTTTCATAAATGTATTGCGCGAGTTCAAGGGCTTCGTCGCTATAATTATTCTGCTTGTCCATCGCCGAAAAACCCAGAAGATAAGTAGCGTTCTCCACTATCTGGTAATACAACGACTACTTTCTTACCTTTCCCTAATTCTTTTGCTAAACGTAATGCTACTGCATAGTTCGCTCCAGAAGAAAATCCAGCTAAGATCCCTTGTGACTTCGCTAACTCAACAGCTGTATTAATCGCTTCATCGTTCGATACTGTCTCAATCTTATCAATGACAGATTGGTCAAGGATTTCTGGAATAAAGTTCGCTCCTAAACCTTGAATCTTATGCGATCCTGCTTCTCCTTTTGTTAAGATTGGTGAAGCTTCTGGCTCCACTGACCAGATAACTGTTTCTGGATTATTTTCTTTTAACACGCGTCCTACACCTGTAATTGTTCCTCCAGTACCGATACCTGCAACGAAACCATCAACATCCGGAACATCTTCTAATACTTCACGGGCAGTTGTTTCTTCATGTGAAGTTACGTTTGCTTCGTTTTTAAATTGGCCGAAGATAGGTGCGTTTTTCTCTTTAGCAATTTCTTCCGCTTTTTCTCCTGCTAAACTCATTCCACCTGAAGCTGGTGTTAATACTAATTCTGCTCCATAAGCTTGCATTAGTTTACGACGCTCAACACTCATTGAGTCTGGCATTACAATAATTACTTTAATACCTAACGCTGCTCCAACCATTGCTAAACCAACACCTGTGTTACCACTTGTTGATTCAACGATTGTTCCACCTGGTTTTAGTTCACCTTTATCTAATAAATCTTGAATGATGTATTTTACAGGGCGATCCTTCACTGATCCACTTGGATTATTCTTCTCAAGTTTTACATAAACATCTGCATAAGAATCATCTAGACCGTTGATTTTAACTACGGGTGTATACCCAATTGCGTCGACAACATTTTCAAATAACATATATAAATCCTCCTAATAATTTAGTTTAAATGTCAATCAAATATCTATTAGAATGGTAACGTTTTAAACCCTTAAAGTCAACGAAACCGCTCATTAAACTTTCATTATTGACCTTCAAAAAAGCGAAGGCAGGCATTGAGTTAAATGCAATGACGGGATAATGGGTCGCAAGTGTGAATTGTGTCCTTAAGATTTTTTCAAGGGGATAAAATCGTATATCGTGTCCCTGACTTTTTCTCAAGGACATTATCTGACCAAAAAAATCCTCAACAATGTAGTTAAAATAACTACAATTATTGAGGATTATACTGTCTCTTATTTCCAATAGTTGTTAGCTGCTGCAACTGTTTGGAAGTTAATCGCAACTACTTGCGAAGCGAATGTTAAGCTACCTGGGTTAGACGCATAAATCTGTCGTCAGGTGTTTCTGCTATTAAACTAGGTAGCCAAGTTTGCTTAGATATTTTATATAGAATACTTAGTTAATCCATGTTGGATACAATATAAATATAACTGACCATTTGCCATATATGGCATACGCACTGTCGGATCTTGTTCGGGATAAAGACGGTTCAAGAAATACTTATCCCCTTTAACATAAGCTGCAAAAAGAATGTGATGATTTCTTGTCATTTCATGATCAATGGTTATAAAATAATCAATATCAACCACTTCAGTCTTTATATTTGGAGCATGTTCATCTTCTACCACTTCAAGTTGAGTCAACTTTCTTCCACAGCAAAAGATTGATGCACTCCCTGTACTGACTAAAACATTGTGACATGTCGGACAGACGTAAAAGCGGATTTTATTTATATTCCCACCATCAGGTTCGTTTAGAGTCATTTCACCCTCCATTAAATCAACGACATCTGCTCCTAAAATGGTGGATAAATCTGCCCAGAGTGAAATATTGGGCGCTCCTAAACCACACTCCCACTTTGATATTGTCTTATTACTAATACTTAACGCATTCGCAATGTCTTGTTGAGTCAATCCTCTTTCCTGTCGTAATTGAGCAATCAAATTACCTATCTTAATATTATCCATGGTTCGCTTCCTTACCCCTTCTTCTATTCTTTATTTAATCTGCTTGCATAATGATCAGCTTCCAAGCATTCCATTAAAATGGCTTCCAATTTTTCTGTATAATCTACCGTCGAATCTTCATATTCTAATTCTTTAATGACTGAGAACTCAAAGTCTGCTTCACTATGTTCATTCCATAACACTTGTATTCTATGATTAGGGTGCCAGTTTGCCTTTAGCTTAAAGCGGTGACTATTTAAATCTGCTTGTATACTTTTAGATATGTCTAAAAAACGTTCTTTAGTTGAATTATTTTTAATGGAGATGATACCCATCTCTGGTTTTCTATTTTTATACTCATTTATTAATTGTTTTCTACTCTTTTTATCCATATACCCACCTCTAGACTATTTTAATCCTTACTGACTCTATTAACAATCCACGTACCGTAGACTAATTGTGACTCACTTTTTAGATAAACACGGTTGATAGGTTATCAACTCACCTTTACGCACCAAATGAAAAGTAGTTTGTCCAGCGTGCTTAATGTTTTACAAATAGACACGATAGTGAATTTAATACAATCCCATTCTTAAATTTTTTAAGTTATTTATCTAACAAACAAAAAAAGAGGTCTACTGCTATGAACAGTAAACCTCTTGAATGTTGTTTTAACAACATTTCTATGCTATTAGTCTTCTTGTTTTGCGTTCTTGTCTGCGAAACCGAATTTTTTGTTGAAACGGTCCACACGTCCATCGGCTTGCGTGAATTTTTGACGTCCTGTATAGAATGGATGAGAATCTGAAGAAATCTCAACACGGATTAATGGATATGTGTTTCCATCTTCCCACTCTACTATTTCATTTGATGTTTTTGTAGAACCTGATAAAAATTCAAAACCTGTTGATGTATCACGGAAAACTACTTGTGAATATTCTGGATGAATTCCTGCTTTCATATGTCTACTTCCTTTCTGCCGTGATTTATATGCTAAACCACAGTTAATTATTATGCATTTGCGTGCAACATCAGTATAATACCACGTTTGATATTTGAATGCAAAGACTTTTTTTAGTGTTGCGTTTCATCTTACAACACACCATAATAATAAACACCATAATGCTTAAAAAAACGACCAACCACTAATTGTTTGTTATTGCCATCAATCATTTATGTTATATTATGTCTAACGACGATGATTAGGAAAAATCAAGTGGAACGGATAGTATGAGTATTGGAGAAGAGGAGGTCTTTGAATGTCAAAAGAATTACACATAGCGATAGTAGATGATGAAAACATTCAACTCGATGCGATGAAGTCACTAATCAATCAAACAATCAAAGAAATGGGTCTACACGCAAAAGTATCCTCCTATTCAAGTGGAGAAGCCTTTCTTTTTGAGTTAGAAGACAACAAGGGCTTAGATATTGTATTCTTGGACATCGAGATGAAGCAGATTAATGGGTTGGAAGTGGCTAAGAAAATAAGAGAAATAGACCATGAAGTGACGCTCGTCTTTGCGACCGCATTCGCCGAACATGCCGTTCAAGGTTATGAAGTCCAGGCACTGGATTACCTACTCAAACCCATTGAAAGAGACAAAATTAAGCAAGTCATTCAAAGACATCTCGATAAAAAACCCTTAGTGAAAGAAACCTTAACACTGGAAGCAGAAGGTGAGATGCATAAACTTCTACTGGATGATATTCTGTACATTGAAGTCATTAAACGTGAATGTGAGATTCATTTAAACAATCAAGTGATAACCGTCACTCGTCCTTTAAAAGAATTGGAGGACAAGCTTAACGCTGACTTTATCCAGACTCACCGAAGTTACTTAGTCAATGTCGCTCACATCCATCGCCTATTAAAAACAGATGTTGAATTATCCAACGGACAAACCGTCCCTGTTTCTAGGCGTCTCGCTAAAACAGTTCAAGAAAAATTTATTGCCTTTAATAAAGGAGCGGTGTTTTACAATGACTGATTGGATAGGACTAACCGTCGTACTTATTATCCTTCTCAGTGCAGGGATAGTTATAGTTAGGCAAAAAAAGAGCATTGATTTTTATAAAATACAAGAAAAGGAACTCGACCAATACAGTGTAGAAGTCGAAACGATTTATAGACAGATGAGAGGCATTCGTCATGACTATCGCAATCATTTACAGGTGATGCACACCTTAATGAATGACCACCGTCTGGATGAACTGGATGCATATATTAAACAGCTGACCAATGAATTGAATCAAGTCGATACGATCATTCAAACAGGAAATACGATGATAGATGCCATCGTTAATACAAAGTTGACAGCTGCTAAACAAAAAGGGATTTCCCTCTATGCGACAGCCATTGCTCCAAATGAACTGGGTGTAGAGCATGTCGATTTAGCAATTATATTGGGTAACTTGCTGACTAATGCTATAGAAGCGACTGAGAAAGAATCCAGTTCTTCTGATGAACGTTTTATTCGTTTATACATAGCACCAATGAAAAACACGTTATATATTAATGTGACGAACACGATGACAGAGAATCCAAAACCTTCTCTGTTTACATTAAAAAGCATCAACAGAAGAGGCTATGGCTTGTACCGAATTGACCAGGCAGTGGAGAGGTATCAAGGCATGGTCAACCGTAAATGGGAAGATGGCGTGTTTGCGACAGAAGTGACATTGCCGCTTAAAAACCGTTCGTAACCAAATACTAACCATTCATACACTTCTGAATAGGGAGTGTATTTTTTTTGGTAAGATACGATTGAGGTGATGAAGATGAAAGAAAAAGTGAAGTATACAAAAATTCTATTGAAGGAATTATATGCATTCAAACCGACAGTATTTATAGCCATTCTATTAGCTCCCCTTATTAGCGCGGCCTTACCCTTACTCCAATTGCTTTTATCTGCTTTTGTGATTCAGTGGTCAATGGAAGGGGTAGCGATTAGAGAATACCTACTAAGATTACTCGTATTTATTGCTCTTATTGGCATCGCTCAAATGGGTAACTACTATTTTATGCTCTACCAAGAAGAGAATATGAACCATTTGAGAGATTTCATGAGAAATAAAATTGAAACGAAGTATTTGAAGCTGGATTATCCGCTCATTATAGGAAAAGAAGCGCAGGAGAGATACAACAATGCCAGTGAATTGACCGATAACAACACGACCCTTTTTGGCCGATTAGTAACAGAAATTATTGAATTATGCAGTTCATTTCTAGGGGTTGTTTTGTATATCAATATATTAAGTCAATTAGAATCTCTGTTTCTTGTTTTAGTGGGTGTGTTTCTGCTCATCGTTGTCTTCTTTAACGTATGGCAAGTGAAGATGGACCGGAAATTATTTCAAGCGAAAGCAGCCAATTCTCAAAAATTACGTTACTTGAAAAAAGTGTATGGGGAATCCCGTATCACTAAAGATGTACGTATTTTCCAGATGAAAGACTGGTTCAAGCAGATTGAAGATAAAACAATTGCGGAATACCACCGGCTTATCAAACCGAAAGTAAAGTTGACATGGACAGAAAGTACTCTGGTAAATATAGGGATTATCGGTCTATCTGCCTTATCTTATATTAGAAGTGTTCAATTGATTGCGGCAGGAGCGATTCCGGTTTCTAGCTTTGTCATCTTTGCCGGGTCTGTCACGATCTTAGCTCAAACCATCATGACTTTAGTCAACGCTATAGGCAAAATGAATACGAGTTTAAACGAGACAAAAAAATATGATGACTTTATGTCTCAAGGTCAAATATTTAACCATGGAGAAGGCAGACCTTTGCCAAAAGAACCTCTGTCGATTGAATTAAAAAATGTGACCTATACTTATCCAAATAATGATACATCAACGATAAACAATGTATCTTTAACCATTAAACCATACGAAAATTTAGCTATAGTAGGAGAAAACGGGGCTGGGAAATCGACACTGACTAATTTAATTGCCGGTTTACTTAAACCAGATACTGGAGAAATTTATATTAACGGAGTAGCTCAGAGTGAGTTTAACATTTCAGACTATTATGCTTTATTTGCGCCTGTATTTCAGGAGAAATTTTTATTGACCTATTCCATTAAAGAGACGGTCATTCAAGGCTTGCCCTTTGATGAATTAAAGTATAATCGTGTCTTGAAACAAAGTGGCTTGACTGACATCATTTCAAAGTTCAAGTCAAGAGACGAGACAAAAATTGTGCGCGCTGTTTATCCAGATGGAGTGAATTTGTCGGGAGGGCAGTTACAAAAATTGAAACTAGCTCAAGCCTTATATAAAGACGCACCCGTTCTCTTACTGGATGAACCGACTGCGGCTTTGGATCCGATCGCCGAACATCAGATTTATCAGGATTACTTCCAGTTTTCTAAAGATAAATTATCTATTTTTATATCTCACCGACTTTCGTCTACCCGTTTTTGTGATCGCATTATTTACATCAAAAATGGAGATATAACAGAAGTCGGAACGCACGAAGAATTAATGGCTGAGCAAAAAGATTACTTTAAGCTTTACGAAGCACAAGCCTATTACTATAAACATGATAAGGAAGAAAAAGAGGAAGAAGACGAGCCAGTCGTAACAGGAGGGGTGATTTAATGGAAAAGCTGACCGTGTATAAACGTGCCTTTAAAGATTTGTTTAGAGTTGGCAAAACTTACTATGTTCTGTTCTTTGTCCAATCATTGGCGAGATACAGTTTGCCTTTTATCGGCTACATCTATATGACCCAAATTGTGGATGCCTTAACAAGAGATGACATGACACGCATCCCTTCTTTAATCATGCAGTATTTGGTCATCTTGTTGGTGTTGCAACTGATTTCTGGATGGATAGACCCGCTAATCACTCATGAGGATTCTCTGTTTATTAGAAAACTCTTTGCTGAACCAAATAAAAAGATGTTAACTATGCATTACCATTATGCGGAAAGTTCAGAAGTAAGAGAAGAATTAGAAATCATCAACCGAAATATGATGAGCAGCCAATCTTCTCTTCCGATGATCAATGTCCGTATAAAAGAAATGATGCCTGGATTGGTCAGTATTATATGGGGGGTTATTTTACTCACTCCGTTATTTAGAGTAGACACCGGCTTACTACCAGACGACTTTTGGTGGATGCACCCAAGTCTTGTTATCAGTGTCTTTCTTCTACTGATTGGAATCAGTGTATGGATTCAAATCGCGTCATCCAAAAAATCAGGTGAACGGCTAAAAGCGCTTCTTGCGGAATTGAAAGAATCTAATGCCCGATTTTTCTATGAAGATGGGATCCTTCAGGACTTTAAGTCCGGAAAAGAAATGCGCCTCTACAATTTAACTGAAAAAATGATCGAAAATAAAAGAGCTGAGTCTGAACAGACAGGGAGATTACTGTCTGAAAACTATAAACGCTTTCGATCCATGATGATCCCTACTACCGGCTTATTTCAGGTGATGACCTATTTGACCTATGCCTATGTCGGCTTGCTTGTTTTAATCGGAGCTTTACCTGTTGCTTTGATTATTCAACTTTCCAGCGCACTCAGTCAAATGGTCTCTGCTTTACCAGATGTTATCCAGCACGGCATGATGATGATTTCTTCACCAGGTGAATTAGAGCAGTATTATGCATTCATGGACTTGCCTGATGAAGAGGTCGTCGGCAGTTTACCTGTAGAAAAAAGGTTAGATAATGACTATCATTTCGCAATAGAGAATATGAGTTTTTCTTATCCCGGCTCAGATGAAACAGTCCTAAAGAACATCACTGAAAAGTTTGAAGTCGGTAAAAAGTATGCCATAGTTGGAGAAAATGGCTCAGGTAAAACAATGTTTATTAAGCTACTGATTCGTTTATATGAACCGAGTGAAGGGACAATAAAAATGAATAAAATCGATGCCCATAAGTATGATTTAAGAGAATACTTCAATCTGTTTGGCGTTGTCTTCCAGGACTACCATCTAGTCGGATTTTCATTGGGACAAAACGTTTCTGTAAAACCCTCTTTTGATAGAAAGAAAGTGTTGTCTACCTTAGATAAAGTCGGGTTAGGCGACTTCGTTAGAAATCTACCCAATCAGGAAGAAACCTACCTGGGAACAGAATTTGAAGAATCAGGCGTCAGTGTCTCTGGGGGCCAAGAACAGAAAATAGCCATCGCTCGGTCTTTATATAAGGATGCGCCAGTTATGATTTTAGATGAGCCGACCGCTGCACTGGACCCAATGACTGAATTTAAAATATATCAAAACTTTGATAACTTAGTAAAAGATAAAACAGCTTTTTATATTTCCCATAGACTCTCAAGCTCCAAATTCTGCGATGAAATACTCGTCTTTGATCAAGGGGAGATCGTACAAAGAGGCACACACAAAGAACTGGTGAATGAAAAAGGAAAGTACCAGGAATTATGGAGTGCACAGGCACAGTATTATCAGTAAGTAAGAGTGAAAGTGAGAGAATTGAAGTTTAGCGTTTTTTGTTGACATGAACTCCATTTTTTTCGTTAAAAATGCAGTTCATTGGTAAATGCCAAAGCTGAACTCAACATTTCTGTTTGAAAGTGAAGTTCAGCAAATAATAATCTACTAAACTCAACTTAAAGCAGAAATATTTAATAAGAATTTGGTGTGTTGCATTTCATCTTACAACACACCTTTTTTATTTTTATTATTTTTAGTCAATTTTTATTCACCTATAGTGTTGATCAACGACATATAGTACCTGATGACTGTTCAATAGTTTACTTCTCTTTATCTTTTTCTTTTGGGTCCCTATTGATTGAGCTAAGGGCAGCTCCAAAGGCTACGCCTAATGCAATCCCTATTCCAATATTGTCCATCATTATCCCAAAAGCAACTCCTAAGGCTATACAAATTCCCATCCACATCCCAGTATTACCTTTGTTATCGCTCTTCTTCTGTTTACTCATGATAAAGTCCTCCTCGACTTTTTCATCTCAAGCACGCTACATTGAGAAACCTAACGCACCAGTTTCATTGAATTCCTTCATTCCTAGTGACTGATAGAATGCTTTCGTTGCAGGTGAATTCTCAGTAGTTAATATAATCTGCTTTGCGTATCGGATCTCTTTTAACATCTTTTGCATTAAATACTTTCCGATTCCTTGCCTTTGATAATCAGGATGGACCAAAACATCTTGAATATAAGCAATGTATACACCGTCGCCTACGACTCTAATCAAGCCAATTAGACGTTCTCCGTCCCAAGCTGTTAAGTAATGCTTGGCTCCTTCGAGTAAACTCGTTAAGTCCGGATTATCTTGTGTGTAAGCGCTCCATCCGACACTTTCATATAAATAAATCAGTGCCTCGTGGGTAATATCGACTTTCTTTTGGTATTCAATCATTTTATAAATCCATCTTATTTAATACATCGCGAAGTACTCTTAATTCTTCTTCTGTAAAAGTTAGTCCTTTCCCCATTTTGTCGTATTCTGGACTCCAGTCTCGTATATCAAATTTGGGCTCACGTTCATTCCAACTCACTTTTGTTAATTCTTTTGACCAGCCTTTCGCATTCTCACTTAATTGGCCGTAATGTTCTATAATTTCAAATTTAAAGTCTGCCATACTATCTCTCCTCTATTATGCTGTCGCAATATCTGCGAGTTCAAAGTTAATAACTGCTACTAAATCCCTTGGGTTTACTTCCACTGAAAAGCCAACTTTTCCTCCGCTGAATAAAATAAGTTCGTACTCTTTCGCCGATTCATCTAGCACAGTCTTAAATTGCTTCTTCATCCCAATGGGTGAACAACCTCCATGCATGTAGCCTGTGAGTGGAAGTAATTCTTTTTCTTTGATCATATGAATATTTTTTTCGCAAACAGCTTTAGCGGCTTTTTTTAAATTCAATTCTTGCGTTACTGGAACAACGAAGACGTAATGTTCACCCGATTTCCCTTGTGTAACAAGGGTTTTATAAATGGGCGACTCAACCTTTAATTTGTCTACATCTTCCCATTGATAGCCAGTATACTCGATTTTATTTTGCTCAAGCACACGCATCACATTTGTTTTATCTTTTTTCGCCATTTTATCACCTGTCTTTGCCTTCTTTACACTATCATTATAACTGAAATGCAAGCTAGTATAAAATAAGAACAACTTATTCACTTCAGTGAATAACACGAACAATGGTATTTATTATACGTTTATTATCCGCTAATCATTGAAAGGTAGTCCATCTATTGCCTATTATAGATAAAAGTTATTTTTTAAAGGAGGACATCATGAATAAAGCATCACTAAAACATTTAATCGACGTGGCAGCAGGGCGAACATCGGCAGATCTCGTCATTAAAAATGCACGAATTGTCGATGTCTATCAAGGGCAATTAATTGAAGGGGATATTGCGATCACAGAAGGCGTCATTGCCGGCATTGGGGGCGATTATGAAGGTAAAGAGGTTCACGACTTAGCAGGTAAGATTGTAGCACCCGGGTTAATCGAACCACATATTCATGTTGAATCTTCCTATGTGACTCCAGAAGAATTTGCACGGTTATTAGCGATTCATGGGACAACAACGGCGCTTGCAGATCCTCATGAGATTGCTAATGTGGTTGGCATGGACGGATTAAGCTACATGATTGATGCATCTCAGAATGTAGGGATTGATATCCGTTATATGATGCCTTCTTGTGTGCCTGCAACGAATATGGAAAACTCTGGCGCAGTTATCACTGCCCAAGATATGGTTCAACCAATTATTGACGGGCAAGTTGATGGTTTAGCTGAATTTATGAACTTTCCAGGTATTATTAATAATGAGGATAGCGTCATTGACAAAGTGATGGTGGCTCGTGAGCACGGCAAGCGTATTGACGGACACAGTCCGATGGTTACAGGTAAAGATTTGAATGCTTATATTGCTGCTGGGGTGGAAAATGATCATGAATGTACTACGATTGAAGAAATGCATGAGCGATTAAGTCGCGGAATGTACGTCTTCTTGCGTGAAGGGTCTGTGACACAAAACTTACGCATGTTACTTAAAGGAGTCACTTCTTCCAATAGCCGTCGCTGTCTTTTATCTGGTGACGATGTCCAAGCAAAGACACTTTTAAAGTTAGGTCATCTAGATAATAGTTTACGAATTTGTGTTGAAGAAGGTCTGGATCCAATAACTGCCATTCAAATGGCAACAATTAATACTGCTGAAGCGACACGTCTGCGTGACCGCGGAGCAATTGCACCTGGTTTACGCGCTGACTTCATTGTTTTTGATAATTTCGATAAATTAACTATTCAACGCACTTATGTTGAAGGCCAATTGATTGCTAAAGACGGCGAATATTTAGTTCCGATTCAGCGTGCCAATTACGAAGTCGTTGAATCGAGCGTGAAGTATAAGGATTTTAGCGAAGAGCGTTTAGTTTTACCTTTAGAGTCTGATACTGTCCGTGCCATCGAAGTCGTAGAACAGGAAGTCATTACGAATGAAGTAATTATTCAAGTGGACCGCGATGCTGATGGGATTTTTGAATATAATCCTGACATTCCAGTAGTTAAAATTGCTGTGATTGAACGCCATCACTTAACTGGTAATGTGAGTGTGGCTCTATTTAAAGATTATGGAATGAAATACGGAGCAATTGCTCAATCGATTGCACATGACAATCATAATGTGGTTGTTGCGGGAACAAATGATTCTGATATGGCTTTTGCTGTGAAAGAATTGGAGCGACTTCAAGGCGGTGTCGTGTTAGTTAAAGACGGTCAAGTCATTGCTAATTTTCCTCTCCCAGTGGGCGGCTTGATGAGTGATTTAACAGCCGAAGAAGTGATGGCACAACAAGATACCATTAATAAAGTTGCACACGAGAAGTTAGAAATTTCTCACCGTGTTGATCCAATTATGACTTTAAGTTTCATGCCACTTTCTGTAATTCCTGCACTTAAAATTACCGACATGGGCTTGATTGATGTAACAAAATTTGAATTTGTTCCAGTATCAATTTCTGAATAAACTCTTATAGAGGCAAGCAACTGCTAACTGGCAGATTGCTTGTCTTTTTTCGTATGGATATTGTCTGGGACAATAAGGTTGGTATGAAGCGTCACTTTGAGTTCCCATAGTATCGCTTTTCTCCATTTACCAGCCCAAAATAAAAAAGCGACATCATTTTCATGACATCGCCCTTGAATTTCGATTATTTTTGGACTAATTTTTCAATTTGCCCTAAGAATTCTTCGTTAGTATCTGTGTGACGGAGAATTCCGATGAGTTGATCAGTGTATTCAAGAGAATTTCCGACCATCATTTTGCGGAACTTCCAAATCTTGTCTAACTCTTCTTCTGGAATCAGCAATTCTTCTTTACGTGTTCCTGAACGTTGAATATCAATCGCTGGGAAGATACGGCGTTCTGCTAGTTGGCGAGATAGGTGAATTTCCATATTCCCTGTCCCTTTGAATTCTTCATAGATTAAATCATCCATACGGCTGCCTGTATCCACTAAAGCTGTCGCCAAAATAGTTAATGAACCGCCATCTTCAATATTACGCGCTGCTCCAAAAAAGCGTTTTGGGAAGTAGAATGACGCGGGATCTAACCCACCACTTAATGTACGGCCACTTGGTTTAACTACTAAGTTGTAGGCACGAGCAAGGCGTGTGATACTATCCATTAATATAACAACATCTCGGCCATCTTCAACTAAACGCATGGCGCGGTCCAAGACTAATTCTGCAATACGAATATGGTTCTCAGGTTTTTGGTCAAACGTTGATGAAACCACTTCACCATTCACGCTACGTTCGATATCTGTTACTTCTTCTGGACGCTCATCGATTAACATCACAATGAGTTCTGCATCAGGATAATTATGCGAAATCCCATTAGCAATGCTTTTTAATGTTGAAGTTTTACCGGCTTTAGGTGGTGAAACAATAAGGCCCCTTTGTCCAAATCCAATCGGTGAGAACACATCTATTAAACGGTTACTGATTGCATTTTGCTTGTACTCTAATTTAATTTGTTCTTCTGGATATAATGGCGTTAAACTTGGGAAGTGATCGCGTTCTTTCGCTTCTTCTGGGTCTTTACCATTCACGGTTGAAATTTGCATCAAACCGTAATAGCGCTCATTTGATTTTGGTGGACGCGCTGGGCCGGCTACTTTATCCCCGTTTCTTAAATCAAAACGGCGAATTTGTGAATTTGAAATATAGATATCTTCTTGACTCGGCGAGTAGTTAATTGGACGAATAAAACCAAAACCATCCCCAGGTAAAATATCTAAAACTCCTTCAACTTGGAAGAAGCCTTGTTTCTCTTCTTGTGTACGCATAATCGCTAAAGCTAATTCTTTTTTACTTAATTCACTATAGTTAGGGATTTTAAGTTCGCGGGCGTAACCATAGAGCTCTTTTACGTCTTTATTTAATAATGTTGGCAATGAAAATGCATCTGTCATTTTATCAGTTCCTTTTCTTTACTTGAATGTTTGTGGGGAGTTTGTTTTGTGGGCGAGTGGGGGTGATTTGAATACAAAAATATATTTGGACAGAATTTAATTGATCTGCCCAAATATAGTCATGTTTATTATTCTTCGACAGTGTCGTCTTCAATCATTTCAATATCGGCACCAATAGCTTTTAATTTACCTACGATGTCAGTATATCCACGTAAGATATTGCTTACACCTGTGATGACTGTCTCGCCATCAGCGATTAAAGCAGCAATTACAAGACATGCACCTGCACGTAAATCACTTGCACGGACTGGGGCACCTTGGAGTTTCGATGGGCCACTAATGCGGATAATATCACCATCTACTTTGATATTTGCTCCCATGCGGTTTAATTCTGGAATGTGTTTCACACGTTGTGGATAAATTGTATCCATAATGGTTCCTTCACCGTGAGCTTTTAAAAGTAATGGTGTGAAAGGTTGTTGTAAGTCAGTCGCAAAACCAGGGTATGGCAGTGTTTTAATATTAACCATATTTAAGTTGTCAGATTTCTTGATGTCAATCGAATCTTCACCAATCGTCATCATCGCACCCATTTCGTCTAGTTTAGCAATGTAACTTTCGATATGTTCATAAATAACGTTTGTGACACGAACATTTTCACCCATTGCGACTGCCGCTGTAATGTAAGTACCCGCTTCTATACGGTCTGGAATGATTGTATGGTTGGTACCATGCATTTCGTCGACACCTTCAATACGGATCAAGCTTGTTCCAGCACCACGGATATTTGCTCCCATTTTGTTCAGAAGTGTCACAACATCGATAATTTCTGGCTCACGTGCCGCATTTTCGATGATTGTTTTTCCTTTAGCGCGGACAGAAGCTAGAATCGCGTTGATTGTTGCTCCCACTGATACAACGTCCATGTAAATTCTTGAACCTTCTAGGCCATTTGGCGTTGATAAAGTAATCACACCAAATTCGTCTTCAACCGTTGCTCCAAGTGAACGGAAAGCTTTAATATGTTGGTCAATTGGACGAGGTCCTAAGAAACATCCTCCAGGTAGTCCGATAACACCTTCACCAAATTTCGATAAAGTTGCTCCCATAAAGTAATAAGATGCACGTAAACTTTGGATTTTTCCTGTTGGCATTGGAATTGACACCATATCTGTTGGGTCAATCATTAGTGTATTATTTTTAAATTCGGTTTTTACATTAAATTCAGCAAGGATTTCAAGTAATGAGTGAACATCTTGAATATCTGGCACGCCTTCAAGTACAACTGGTGAATCAGCGATAATTGCGGCTGGTATTAGTGCCACCGTACTGTTTTTTGCTCCGTTAATTGTAATTTCGCCGTTTAGAGGTTTTCCTCCACGAATAACTAATTTTTTCATGTTTCGCTCCTTAATTCGTTCTGTCTTGTATATTATTTTTAATTGCTTTATTTATTTCGTTCAAAATCGCCCATTGGCGCTTGTCATCTAGTCCAGCAAGTATTAGTGCTTCCTGAAGGAGACGATGAATTTGTTTCACGTTCATCCCCGAACGACGTTCAACTAGTTCATCACTGACATAAATTACTTCGTGAGCCACGATATTTCGGACATATTTTTCAATATGTCTTAAAGAAATGGCTTTCGCTCTCACTTCGTCATTTCTACTATGATCGTCAATGAGTTTTAATAAATGACTCGAACTTACATAATGCTTATAATTGAAGCGGTCGCCGTAATATTTTGTAAAGGTCTCAGCCACTTTATTCGCTTCTTCCTCCACTTTTGCTTGCTTCCACTGTAAACCACGATAAACCGGCGTTCCTTCAACGGTTTCCTTGACAATTGGTTGGATATATTGACTTAATTCCGGCATAAAATCTTCTTCGATAATTAAGCGCAGTAAATCAACCAACAACGGACTGAGTGCACGAAAATAATCCATATATTCAGATCGTTCAAATTGAACATTCATATAATGTGCATAGCTATACACTCGGCGTTCTAGGTATGTGGGCTTGAGTAAATATTGGCGGTCTACTTTGGGAGCTAGTTGCTCAATTTCTCGAATATTTACATCTAGAAAAGCTTGAGCAAGCTGAATTGAGTGAGTAAGGTAGGAATCGTTCAGTGTAGTATTCTCTTTTATATAAGATAATAACGGTCGATATTGATTATATTCCAACATATGATCAATCAACGTCATTTGAGTTTTACTTATGATCGGTGAAGGTTGTGTCACGGATTCATTCTCCTTAAATTTTATATAGTTGAAGTATATCATAACGCTCCTAATAAATTAACATTCTTGTTTTATGATTCTAACATAAGCCCGGAATCCTTCAAAGAAAGGACTACTATATCCATGTTTTTCTTGTTAAAATATGTATAATTCCTCTAATTGAACATTAGAGTGTTAAAAAATATTTTCTATACAGTACCATAACTTAATTACTGTTATGTAAACATTGTATTTCAAAATGAAGGATTTGACTCAGAAAGGATACTTTATCATATGGAAGCTTTAAATAAGCCTCAGAATACGTTTATAAATAGTGCGACCATCAAAATCATTGCGATGGCTTCGATGTTAATTGATCACTTAGGTGCTTTCGTGCTCCTGCCCTGGTTGCAAGCGGGGAATGGTCAAGCTAATTTCGAAACATGGAACTCCGTGTACACCGCAAGTCGGGCAGTCGGTCGGCTCGCTTTTCCGTTATTCTGTTTTTTAATTGTCGAAGGCTTTCAGCATACAAGCGATGTGAAAAAGTATTTAAAACGTCTCGGTATCTTTGCGCTAATTTCTGAAATTCCTTTTGACTTAGCGAGATCGCATACATTCTTTGATTTTTCTGGACAGAATGTGATGTTCACCTTATTTAGTGGGCTGTTTGCTATTTGGTGTATAGAAAAATTTGAGCAACCCATTTACCGCTTTGTGGGGGTTGTGCTCTCCTTAGCATTTGTCTTCATCTTGGACACAGATTATTCTACTTTAGGCGTATCCGTCATTATTATTCTGTATGTCCTACGGGATTTTCGGTTATTCCAATCCCTTTTTGGTGCTTTTGCATTTATCGGCAGTTGGTTTGCGATGCCTGCTTTCATTATTACCTATTTTTACAATGGTTTAAAAGGAAATCTCAGCTCCAAAGCATTCTACTGGTTCTATCCAGTTCATCTATTACTTTATGCACTGATAGCATATTTATTATTATCTTAGGAGGAAAAATATGAAAATAAATTATCCTATTAATGGTACAGAAGAAGAAATCAAAGAAATTGAAAAAATTTACAAAGATTACCCTGAATTACCTTACATCTCACCAGAACGTAATCTAAGAAAATGGTTCCGTGATTTAGATTTAACAAGCGAAACGCGTGTACCCTTGCGCAATATGCAACGTACTGAAGAAGGCTTATTACCGGGAGATATCATCTTAATTTGGCGCATTTCTTTAGGGACATTCACAAACGAATCAGTGATGCCGAAATACTTTGAATATGATTACGGCATTAACGCTCACCAATCTTTAAAAGACTTAATCGAACACGGTTATGTGGTTCAAGAGTCGCCTTATGAATCAATGGATCACGTCACAGCCACTTTGTTGAAGAGCTTATTAAAAATGAAAAACGTTAAAGGCTATTCAAAATTAAATAAAACAGGCTTAGTGGAAGAAATCAAAAAGCATTATTCCAATAAAGAATTAGATGAACACTTCGATGTTCGCGGCATGCGTTTAACTGATTCTGGTAAAAAAGCTTTAGAAAACAATCAATTTGTGATTGATAAACATCCAACAAAACCAGGCTATTAAAAAGTTTTAGTGTTAGCGAGAGAAATCTTGCTGGCACTATTTTTTAGGTAGTTTTTTGGTGTACTTGAGCCAAATGGCAAAGTTATTTGGCTCGAGTTAGACCAACTAGAGACAAACCACATAACCATTTGGCTTGAGTTAGACCAACTAGAGACAAACCGCATAACCATTTGGCTTGAGTTAGGCCAACTAAAGACAAACAGCATCACCATTTGGCTTGAGTTGGACCAACTAGAGACAAACCACATAACCATTTGGCTTGAGTTAGACCAACTAGAGACAAACCACATCACCATTTGGCTTGAGTTAGACCAACTAGAGACAAACCGCATCACCATTTGGCTTGAGTTAGACCAACTAGAGACAAACCGCATCACCATTTGGCTTGAGTTAGACCAACTAGAGACAAACCACATCACCATTTGGCTTGAGTTAGACCAACTAAAGACGAACCGCATCGCCATTTGGCTTGAGTTGCAATTTATTCTCTATCTATAAATTATCAGACAGAAAAACCCGTTCTAACCAAGATGAATCTCGGTTAGAACGGGTTTAGTTTAGTATTGGGAATGAATTATTAAGCTTTGTTTGATGATCCAAACATATCCATTGTTTCTTTAGTTGTCGCAACAATTGCATCTTTACCAGGTGCGATTACTTTACGTGGATCATATACTTTATCATCCGTGTTTAATTTTTCACGAACAGCTTTTGTCCATTGTTGTTGTAATTCAGTGTTAACGTTAATTTTTGCATGTCCAAAGCTAATTGCTTTTTTAACTTGGTGTTCTGGAATTCCTGAACCACCGTGTAATACTAAAGGCATACCAGTTGCTTCAGAAATTTCTTCCATTTCTTTGAAGCCTAATTTTGGTTCGCCATCGTAAGTTCCGTGAACTGAACCTAATGCTGCTGCTAAAGCATCAACGTTAGCTTCTTGTACTAAACGTACACATTCAGCTAAATCAGCATAAGCAACTCCACCGATAACTCCGTCTTCTTCTCCACCAACAGTTCCAACTTCACCTTCAACTGAAGCACCGTGCTCGTGAGCATATTCAACAACTTGTTTAGTCATTGCAATATTGTCATCGATTGGGTGATGAGATCCGTCAATCATTACTGATGAGAAACCAGCGTCAATTGCGTCTTTACATGTGTCAAATGAAGATCCGTGGTCTAAGTGTAGAGCAACTGGTACTGTAATGTCCATTGTTTCCATTAAAGCGTTAACCATTGCTGCAACAACTTTAGTTCCACCCATATATTTAGCTGCACCTTCTGATACACCTAAGATAATTGGTGAGTTGTTTTCTTTTGCAGCTGTTAATACAGCTTGAGTCCACTCAAGGTTGTTAATGTTGAATTGTCCTACAGCGTACCCTTCTTCTTTTGCTTTGTTTAACATATCTGTCATACTTACTAAACGAGTCATACTTAAAATTCCCCCTATAATGTTATTTTATACGTTTATTATACTCCAAAAACCGCGCTATTGCTAGTAAATAAGCAGATTGGCGCTATGGCTTGATTTGTAGGCATTTTAATTGACTTTTTTCACTTATTCATTTAAGGGGTTAAATTTGATTAGAGATTATTTTGTCATTTTTGATGATTTGATAATATAAAATACTGGCGGTTGGTTTTATTTTCACTAAATATTAAAAAAAGTGCTTAGCTTATGACAGAGTGTTAGTAGAGGTACAGTAATATCAGGTCGACGGATCGCACATGATACCGTTGGAGCGAAGCGACTTACGGAATCAGTAGATCAGCGAGACGGAAGCTCAATCACAATATAACGCCGAAGTGATTAGCTAGAGTCGTGCCACTACGGTCACCGAAACTAACACTCTGGAATAAGCGGGATTACCATTATATTCTTTTCAATATTAGTCCCCAAAAACTTAAAAAGAATCTAGCTTTTCAACTAGATTCCTTTAATAAATTTTTATGCTTCAGCTAAGCGTTTGTTGTTTTTAACTGTTGACGTACTTGTGTCAATATCCACTTTATTGTCCAATGTTTTATAATTATTAGCCTTCAATTGAGGTAATGTAATCATGAAACCGAAACTGATAATGTACAGCCCCGCTAAGAAAAGCATTACTAAAGGTACACCTGACATATCTAAGATGTAACCAATGATGACTGATGAGAACCCCCCAACAGCACGTCCCACATTCAAGATTGTGTTATTCGCAATCGCACTGATTTTGTAAGAGTATAAGCGTGTAATAACCGCTCCGTAACCTGCGAACATCCCGTTCACAAAGAATCCAACGATAGCTCCACCGATTAAGATTGATGTTGAGCTATTAGCAAAAGTGAATAAATATACTGCCACAGCAGAACTTATTAAGAAGATTCCGTAAGCTAAGCGTGGGCCAATGCGGTCTAAGATTTGCCCGAAGACAAACATTCCGATACACATACCGATGATTGTTGCGATCATCCAAGTTGAAGAACCACTGACACTGACGCCAACATTTTGTTGCATCATTGTTGGTAACCAGTTCATCATACCGAAGTAACCGGCGATTTGAACAGTTGTCATAACCATTAAAACGATTGTTTGATACGATGTTTTTCGGTCTTTGAATAAATCTTTAATGCTACCTTGTGCTGATTCATCATCTTCATCTGAATAACTTTCAATATGTAATTCTTCTTCCTTAACTGTACGACTCACCCAAACTACGATTAAAATTGGAAGTAAACCGAATAGGAATAGTCCGCGCCACCCGAATATTGGAGCAATCAATCCTGCAAGTAGGGCTGAAGAAATGGAACCGATTTGGCCAACAATTCCGTTTAATGAACTGATGCGTCCCATTTTTTCACTTGGCACGATTCCGGCCATGATTGAGATCGCCACACCATATTCACCACCGACACCAATCCCGGCAATAAAGCGCATTGCATATAAGTAATAGATATTATTTGTAAAGAAGATTAATCCTGTGGCAATTGAAAAGATTAAAATTGTCCATTTAAAAACTTTTAGTTTGCTGTAACGGTCTGCTAAGATTCCAAATAAAATTCCTCCGAACAACATACCGAAGTTTGTAATAGTCGCAATCCACCCTGCTTGTGCTCCTGAGATACCTAATTGAGAAATGATTGTAGACATCGAAAAGGCTAGGAACATAACGTTTAAATCATCGGTTCCTGACGCGACAATGGCTGATAATAAAGCGTTACGTTGTGATTTGTTTAAGTTTTTCATTTTGTATAATCTCCTTTAATGAATGCTCTCGGCATTCTTTATTAAAATTGTTATAGATGACTATAGGGACAGAGTTTTCTATGCTTCAAATTGTTTTGACCATTTTGCTGGATCTTGATACCACTCGACTAACGTGTCATAGTAGGCTTTTAATTTCAGATCGCTGACAGCATATTCTACTAGTTCGCGGTAGTTTGTTAATGTTTCAAGTGAGTATTCAACTTCACTAAACGCTTTTTGTCCGCTTTCTAACATGTAGTTAAAGATTGCGGCGCAACCGATAATTTCACCTCCAGCCTGCTCTACTTTTGAAGCTGCGTCCAATACACTTCCACCTGTACTAATTAAATCTTCGACCATGACAACTTTGCTGCCTGGTTTAAGGTAGCCTTCGATGGCATTTTCCTTTCCATGGTCTTTCGCACTTGATCTGACGTAAATCATTGGTAGGTTTAAGAGATTAGCAACAAAGGCCGCATGCGGAATACCGGCAGTGGCAGTTCCGGCGATGACTTCAACGCCTTCAAATTGAGTTTTAATTAAATCTGCTAAAGCTTGTTCGATAAAGTCACGTGTTTCTGGGAAACTCATGATTAAACGATTGTCACAATAAATTGGGGCTTTGAGTCCACTTGCCCAAGTATAAGGTTGATCTGGTTTTAAATTTACTGCTTCAATCGCGAGTAATTTTTCTGCTACTTGTTCTGATACTGACATATTCAAATGATTCATTCCCCTTCAATTATTTTAATTCGGCTTGCCATTCTTTTAAGATATATTGATAAGCTTCTACCGGGTCAGGCGCTTGCGTGATCGGTCTTCCCACAACGATATAGTCACTGCCGTTTTTGGCTGCATCTCTAGGTGTCATAATCCGTGTTTGGTCGTCGTTTGATTTTGCGGTCATTCGAATGCCGGGTGTCACAGTTAGAAACTGGTTTGATGTTGCTTCTTTGATGATTGAAGCTTCTAAGGGCGAGCAAACAACGCCATCTAAGCCTGCATTTTGTGTGAGTATCGCATAATTTTGGACACTATCTTGAATCGGCCCTAATATCTTTTGTTCCTCATTCATTTGAGTTTGCGAAGTTGAGGTGAGTTGTGTCACTGCGATTAGTAAGGGTTTGTGATTATTCAAAGCCCCTTCCTCCAGGCTTTCTTTGGCTGCTTGCATCATTTTCAGTCCGCCACTGGCATGAACATTTACCATGTCTACACCACTTTGAGCGAGCACTTTCATGGCACTTTTGACCGTGTTTGGAATGTCATGTAATTTTAAATCTAGAAACACGCTGTGTCCTTCCTCTTTTAAGTAATGCACAAAATCCATCCCTGTTTTGTAAAATAGTTCCATGCCGACTTTTAAATTTAAAGATTCATTTTTAAATAGATTTAGAAAAGCGATGGCTGCCTCTTTAGTGGCGAAATCTAGCGCAATGATTGGTTTTTGTTTATCCATTGTCTCACCTTTCATTCATTATTTTTAATCGAGAGTACAAAAAAACGACCGATAACAGATCATGTTACCGGTCGTTTACGACGTGAAAGAGTGCATAACGATAGTGTTCCCCTTGCATTGTACAAAATGGGTTCACTATTAATCTCTATAAAATGCCTATAAAGAAATCAGTTAGCAACACTTTCGCGTCTCACGGAACACGATTAAAGCTTTACTACTTTTATGGAATTATAGTGATTATTTACACCAATGTCAATTGTTATTTGCGATTGTTTTGATGTTCTAAACTTGCTTCAATAAAGCCTTTAAAAATTGGTTGTGGACGGTTTGGACGTGAAGTGAATTCTGGGTGGAATTGCGGTGCCACAAAGAATGGGTGATCTTTCAATTCAATAATCTCAACTAACTTCCCGTCAGGACTCACACCTGAGAATGACATACCGTGTTCGCTTAAAGCTTCACGGTACTCATTATTGAATTCATAACGGTGACGGTGACGTTCTTCAATCATTTCGCTTCCGTCGTATAAGTCACGAACTAATGAGCCTTCTGATAATTTTGCAGGGTATAGACCTAGACGTAATGTTCCACCTAAAGTCATATCTTCTGTTTGATCTGCTAATAAGGCAATGATTTTATGTGGTGATTCTGGGTCTAATTCTGAAGAATGTGCCCCTTTTAAGCCAACAACATTACGTGCAAACTCAACGGTCGCTAATTGCATACCTAAACAAATACCAAAGAATGGCACTTCTTCTTCACGAGCATAACGAATGGCTTCAATCTTACCTTCAACACCACGTTCACCAAAGCCGCCTGGCACTAAGATACCATCAACATCTTTCAAGTAAGAATCTACGTTGTCCGCGTTAATATCTTCAGCATTAATCCAAGATAATTCGATATCACTATTGTGGTAGAATCCGGCATGTTTTAAGGCTTCTACTACTGATAGGTATGCGTCAGGTAATTCAACGTATTTACCAACTAAACCGATTTTTACTTTGTTTTCTAGATGTAGAACGCGTTGTTCTAATTCTCTCCAACCAGTCATATCTGCTTCAGGTAAATCAAGACCAAAGTAATCTAAGACTAATTGGTCCATTTTTTGCTCTTGTAAGCTTAATGGGATTGTATAAAGTGTTTCAACGTCTCGTGACTCAATCACCGCGTCCGTTGTTACATCACAGAATAGAGCTAATTTATCTTTAATACTTTGTGGTAATGCCTCTTCAGTTCTCACTACTAAAATGTTTGGCTGGATACCTAATGATCGTAATTCTTTCACACTATGTTGTGTTGGTTTCGTTTTTAATTCTCCTGCTGCTTTTAAGTAAGGAATTAAAGTTGTATGAATGTAAAGAACATTTTCGTGCCCGATTTCTGTACGCATTTGACGTAGTGCTTCAATAAACGGTAATCCTTCAATATCTCCAATTGTTCCACCGACTTCAGTGATAACAACGTCAGCGTCAGTTGTTTCTGCTGCACGCATAATTTTGTCTTTAATTTCGTTTGTCACGTGTGGTATAACTTGGACGGTTGCGCCATTATATTCACCTTGACGTTCTTTACGTAGAACTTCATCGTAGACTTTACCGGCTGTGACACTTGAGTATTCATTAACATTAATGTCGATAAATCGTTCATAATGGCCTAAATCTAAGTCAGTTTCTGCTCCATCATTTGTTACAAAAACCTCTCCATGTTGATATGGACTCATTGTACCTGGGTCAATGTTTAAGTATGGATCGAATTTTTGAATATTAACTTTCAATCCTCTGTTTTTAAGTAAACGTCCTAAAGACGCAGCGACGATACCTTTACCAATTGATGACACAACGCCACCTGTAACAAATATATATTTTGCCATTATTGTAAGCTCCTCTTTATATATTTTCGGGATATAAATAGAAAAGCCCCCTATTCCGATGGAATAGGGGTGCTAATTAAGTAGATTGACCTTCCTCTTGAAAGGTGCCCAATTTAGATAATACGACAACTTTGTCGTTTCGTCAATAAAAAATTTTAGTCTTCGTCTTCTTCATCTTCAAAATCGTCATCATCGATATCTTCATCATCGATATCTTCATCAAAGTCCTCGTCTTCTTCATCAAGTTCTAGATCATCGTCACCTAGTTCAGATAAATCACGTGCATAGACACCAAGTTCTTGGTTGTCGTCTTCGTCATCTTCTTCGTCTTTAACGATTGGAACAACTTCTTCGACTTCATCTTCTTCATCGTCAAAGTCTTCTTCATCATCATAGATATCATCTAGATCTTCTGGATCATCATCGTTGTAGTCAATCATGTCGTCATTTTCGTCAAACGCATTTAGTTTGCGTTTTTTCTTGCGTCTGCGACGACGTGGTAAATCTTCATCATCAATTGAACTTACAATTTCTTCATCGATTGAATCGATGGGATACCAAGCGCGTAGTCCCCAACGGTTATCTCCTAATGAAATGAAGCGTCCATCAATATTGATGTCTGTATAAAAGCGTGTCATTTTCGCTTCCATCTCTTCTTCGCTTACATTTAAATAGTCTTGAATCGCAACCATTAATGCAGTGAAATCATAGACATCACCTGTCTCTTCAAGAATCGCATGTGCAACTTCAATCGAAGAAAGTTCTTCAATATTTTCATTCTCAAATTGTTTTAAAATCAAAGCTTCCACTTCCTTCCTCGTATTCTAATATATTACCGATTTAATTACGATAATGCAATTGAAATTCATAGTCTCCAAGCGGTTCTTCGTTAATTAATACTTGGTATTGAATCATTAACTTCACACCTGTTTCTGTTTCAGAAAATTGAACTTTTTCGGTCTCAACTGCTAATTCCCATAGCCCTTGCGGTGTCATATAGGATGTATATGTTTGTTTAGATGGATTAAACGTTAATGTATATTGCGGTTGTTTAATCTCTGCTATCAGATGCCCTGCGTCACGTTGAGTATACCACTTTACTTCAATTGGAATATCTTCGCGGTCGACATAGGAGATTTTTGAAAAAGTCTTTAAATCAACTAACTCTCCTTTAGTCTCTAACAACCATTCATCTTTATGAGCTTGCTTATGATAGCGAATCTTTTGATCAACTTCAAGATAAATATTTTTTCTCTGCACATTTTCACCACACAATCTATAGTTATTTACTATTATAATCGATTTTTTGTTATAATTATACATAACTATAAAATAATTACAAAATGAAGGAAGGTTTCTATGCTTTCAAATCAAGAATATATATCATCCCAACAATGGCTTGTATTTTCAGAACAAGACAATCCATCAAAAAGGGATCCAAACAGTGCACTCAGTTACCAAGACAGCTTCATCCGCTGGGTTCCAGCTCTAAACGATGACGCTCGTAAACCTTATGGTGTCGTACACTTCTATCCATTTGACTATCCAACTATCCTACTTGGGGCAAAAGATACTCGTCTGCCAGAACTGGGCAATGCGAATAATTATCTCGTTGACCTTGGATACACACTAGTTCAACGTCCTCATGGTGGCTTAGCTGTTGTTAATGACCCGGGGGTCATAAACTTTGGATTGGTGAGTGATAATCGTCATTTTGACTTATCGATTGATCATGCTTACGAACAAATGGTTGCTTTAGTGGCGCAGTCCTTAGAGCCATTCGGTGTCAATGTAGAAAGCTATGAAATTCCAGATTCTTATTGTCCTGGAAAATACGACTTAGTTGTCAACGGGAAAAAAATTGGTGGCATTGCGCAACGTCGCTTCAAATCTGGTGTCACAACGGCTGCTTACTTAAGTGTCAATGGTGACCAACAGGCACGCGCTGAATTACTCCAGGCTTATTACCGTACAGGTGAAGCGGGTAGTGACTATCCTTTAATCAATCCTAACTCAATGACAACGATTGAAGCAGTCATCGGTGAACCAATTCAAGTCGCTGGATATCAAAAATTATTAATTTCAACGATGGAGAAATACGGTTCACTCACTCAAGGCGACTATGAAGACCCTGATTTAAAAGCTTTATACGAAAAAGCATTCGACAAGACAACCGCTCGGTCATACAAAATCCAACCTAATCAATTACCTTAAGGAGTTAATGATGGCTACTAATAATGATAAATATCAATTACAAATCTTGCCTCGAGAGAAAGTATTTCGCGATCCCGTTCATGACTACATTCATATTCAAGATTCGATTATCTTAAAGTTAATTGATACGGTCGAATTCCAACGTCTGCGTCGAATTCGTCAACTTGGGACGTCTTCTTACACCTTCCACGGTGCAGAGCATAGCCGTTTCAACCATTCCTTAGGTGTGTATGAGATTACACGTCGCATCATCAACAATTTCGTACGTAATTATCCTAGTCTCGAAGCCGGTGATGGCTTATGGGACGATAGTGAACGCCTTGTTGCCTTATGTGCGGCACTTCTGCATGATATTGGTCACGGGCCCTTCTCACATACGTTTGAAGGGATTTTCGATACCGACCATGAAGTAGTCACTCAAAAAATTATTATGTCACCAGATACTGAAATTAATCATGTATTGAAGTTAATGGGTGATGATTTTCCAGAAAAAGTTGCCAGCGTCATTAATAAAACTTACCCTAATCAGCAAGTCGTTCAATTAATTTCCAGTCAAATTGACGCTGACCGAATGGATTATTTAATTCGCGACGCCTATTATGCTGGCGTGAGTTACGGTGCTTTTGATATTACTCGAATTTTGCGTGTCATTCGGCCATTCAACAATCAAATTGTATTTGATTTCTCAGGGATGCACGCAGTTGAACACTATATTGTGAGTCGCTATCAAATGTATATGCAAGTGTATTTCCACCCCGTTTCACGCGGAATGGAAGAAGTGTTACGTAACTTACTTGCTCGTGCCAAATATTGTTACGACCAAAAACCGGAAACAATGAGACATTCCATTGATTTGTTGATTCCTTTCTTAGAAGGTGAATGGGATTTAGAAGACTATTTACGTCTAGATGACTACGTTTTAAGTAGTTATTTCTCACATTGGTTACTTGAAGATGACGACATATTGAAGGATTTAGCATACCGTTTCTTAAACCGGAAACCATTCAAGTCACTCTTATCGAGCGATGACCAGCGTGATGAATTAACGTCTTCAATTCAAAACGAAATGCGGGCTGAAGGCTTCGACCCAGAATATTACTTTGGTGAAAATAGTTCCTTTGACTTGCCCTATGATTTCTATCGCCCAGACTCAACAAGTACGAGAACACAGATTGATTTCTTAACAAAACAAAATCAAGTCGTTGAATTGTCACAAGTCAGTGCCTTAGTGCAGTCGTTAACCGGAGTACCGCGTGGAGAGCAACGCTTGTATTATCCTCGTGAAGTCTTACACACGATACTTAAAATCCCTGAAGTAGATTTAACACCTGATCAGGAAAAAATAATCGCTGCTTATAATGAAGAGACAAATGATGTCACGTTTAATATTCAGCAGAGATTATTTTAGTTTTTATGGTTTGGGCTAAATGCTCATTTCCCCAGCAGTTTTGGTTGTATAACCGGAATTGTTGGGGATTTTTGTTTGTATTGGGGTGTGGGCGTGTCCCTGAGATTTTTTCAGGGACATTTTTTCGTATTTCGTGTCCCTGAGATTTTTTCAAGGACATTTTTTCGTGTTTCGTGTCCTTGAGATTTTCTCAGGGACAATTTTTCGTGTTTCGTGTCCTTGAGATTTTTTTCAGGGATGGTTTGGTGCCTTGATAATTTCTCAGGGATCCTTTTCGGCGTTTTGCATCCCTGAGATTTTCTCAAGGATGGTTTGGTGCCTTGAATATTTCTCAGGGATCCTTTTTGGCGTTTTGCATCCTTGAGATTTTCTCAAGGATGGTTTGGTGCCTTGAATATTTCTCAGGGATCCTTTTCGGTGTTTTGCATCCCTGAAATTTTCTCAAGGATGGTTTGGTGCCTTGAATATTTCTCAAGGACACATTTTTCAACCCAAAATTCTCCCTATCAAAAAAGGATACGCCACAATGACGTATCCTAAATAATCTATGCTTGATTCAAGTAATCTAATGCGAATTCAACGTGGAAAGATGCCATGATTGGTAACACGTCTTCATCTAAATTGAATTTCTCGTGATGCAAACCGTATGAAGTATCTTCAGAGCTACTTACTCTAACTCGGGCATAAGTTCCTGGAATCCTAGTTAAGAAATCTGCAAAGTCATCTGAGCCCATACTTGGTTGGCTTTGTTTGATGACGTTTGCTTCTCCGACAATTTTCGCTCCCGCACGTTGGGCACGTAATGTTGCATCCTCGTCATTAATGTTTGGAGCTGCAGCCGGATAGTTTTCAAACTCAATCGTTGCACCAAATACTTTCGCAATATCATGAGCCGTTTCTTCTATCTTAGCTAAAAAACGTTCGCGTGTTTCATGACTTAATGTACGTAATGTCCCCTCGATTTTTGCATGATTGGAAACAATATTATAACGCGTACCTGAAGTGAATTTTCCAATCCCGATCACTGCTGGTTCTAAGGGATTCAGTAAGCGGGATACTAAGTTTTGTAATTCCGTTACAATATTTGCTCCGGCAGCTAAAGCATCAACGCCAGTATGTGGGCGGGCAACATGGGCACTTTTACCTATGACATTAATTGTAAAGATATCACAAGATGCCATAGTAGGTCCTGGCACTGCTTGAATGGTACCGACTGGTAAGGCTGGGTCTACATGCATACCAAACACTTGACCTACGCCATCTAATAGACCACTTTCGATAAATTGGTACGCACCGCTCCCAATTTCTTCTGCTTGTTGGAAAGCCACTAAGACAGTTCCAGCAAACTGTTCACGGTGTGATACTAAATAAGCAACCGCACCAAGAAGCCCTGAGTTGTGGGCATCATGACCACACGCATGCATTATCCCTTCATTTAATGATGGGAAATCATGACTAGTCGCCTCTGTGATTTCTAAGGCATCAATATCCGCACGCAGTAATACTTTTCGCTCGCGTTGGCTTTGGGTCGCATCATTCTTTGTTCCTGTAATCGTCCCTAAAGTTCCTGTTTCACCTACTTTTTCAAAAGGAACATTGAGATCCGTAAGTATTTCTTGGATTTTCTCAGCTGTTTTAAATTCTTTTAAACTAGGTTCAGGATGTTGATGGAAATGACGACGCCATGTTACGATTTGTTCTTTATTTGCTTGAATTTCTGGAATAACTTGTACCAATTTAGTTCCTACTTTCTATTGCCTTTATTACTAAGTTTCTACTCTGCCACTTCTGTGACCGTTTGATTCTCAATATCAACGTCGTATTCTCTGAATACCGGGATTAATGAACCGTCACTTGATTCTTTAATAATTTCAGCAATTTCATCTGTTTGGAATAACTCGACGATTTTTAAATATAATGGGTTGTCTTTGTCTTCTTCACGGGCTGCAATCACATTAATGTACATCGGATTCACATTATCTAAATTATGAGCATCCGCAAAAATCGCATCTGAAACTTTAAGTCCTGCATCTGAAGCAAAACCAGTATTAATAATTGCCGCATCAACATCTTGCAGTACTACAGCTGCCATTGCTGGGTCTAATAATTCAAACTGTAAATCTTTGGGATTATCTAAAATATCTTTCTCTTCTGGGAAAATGCCCGCCGCCTCATCGACATCAATTAACCCAGCAATTTCTAAGGCTTGAAGCGCGCGTCCATAAGTTGATGGATCGTTTGGAATCGCTATCGTTCCGCCATCTGGAATATCTTCCACTGACGTGTGTTTATCAGAATATAAACCTAATGGCGTAATTAATGTATTCCCTATCGGTGTAATTGTTCCATTATTTTCATCATTCCAAGAAAATAGAAACGGATACCCTTGCGTAGCGTTTAAATCTAATGAGCCATTTTGTAAGGCTTCATTTGGTTGATTGTAATCTGAGAATAGCACAAGTTCAATTTCAATGCCTTCTTGTTCTAGCGCATTTTCAACGACAACATCCCAATAATCATAAGCATTTGAACTGGCTAAGCCTATCGTTACTTTCTCACCTTCAAATTCCCCTTGGGCAGAGGCTTGAATTGGTAAAAAGCTTGCGATAGTAATGATTGATAAGAATGAATATAATAATTTTTTCATTGCGAACCTCCATTTTTTATTAAAAAAGCGCAAATAAAGTCTACAACCACTTTCTTCATTGTAGCTTACTTACGCTTTAAGTTTGTTTCTTTTAAAGTGTTTGACTATTCAGCCGATTCTTCTGACTCTTCTGATTCTTCCGTTGTTTCTTCTGATTCTGATGAATCTGATTCTTCTTCGCCTTCTTCAGTCCATGCTGGAACATCTCCACCGTTACTTGCTTCAGCTAATTTTTCAGCGACTTCGTCTGTTTGGTATAATTCTACGACTTTAGCAAATAATTCGTTGTCTGCGTTGTCACCATTTACTGCGATAACGTTTTTGTAATCATCTGGTAAGTCTGCAGGATTTTCAGCATCTAGGAAAATAGCATCCTCAACACTTAAACCAGCGTCTAAAGCAAATGTGTTGTTAATAACTGCTGCATCCACATCTGGTAAAGCTTGCGCAATTTGTGCTGCTTCTAATTCTTCAAATTGAATATTTAATGGGTTATCAGTTACGTCCGCAACTGTTGGTAAGATTCCTGCTTCATCATCCACTTCAATTAAGCCGGCTAATTCTAAGCCTAATAATGCACGACCACCGTTTGTTGGGTCATTAGGAATTGCAATTACTGCGTCTTCTGGAATTTCTTCAATCGACGTAATTGATTCAGAATATACTCCTAAGGGTGTAACGTATGAGAAACCTAAGGCTTCAAGATTACCATCATTTGCTTCATTCCATTCGTTTAAGAAAGCCACGTGTTGGAAAGCATTTAAATCTGTTGATCCGTCTTGTAAAGCAACGTTTGGTTGAACATAATCTGTAAATAATACTAATTCAAGTTCAATACCTTCTTGTTCTAGGGCTTGTTCTGAAACAAATTCCCAAACTTGTTCTTCTGCTTCACTTACGACACCAACGGTTACTGTTTCGCCTTCAAATTCACCTTGAGCTTGAACTGCTGAAGTTGCTCCAACTAAAACACTACCCGCTAATGATAATACACCTAATGATTTTAAGAATTTTTTCATGATAAATCTCTCCTTTTTTTATGTTTATTCAGTATCTTCTTCTTTTGATTCTTCAATTGATTCTTCTGATCCATCTGTACTTTCAGCAGGCTCATAGCCTTCCCATGCTGGAATACTTCCACCGTTACTTGATTCAATAATGACTTCAGCTACGTCAGCCGTTTGGTATAGTTCTACGATTTTTAATAGTAATGGACTTTCAGCATCTTCAGAACGTGCCGCAATAATATTACGGTAAGTATCACTTAACTCTTCTGGTGTATCTGTATCTACGAAGATAGCATCTTCTGTTACAGATAAACCTGCGTCTTCTGCATGACCTGTGTTAATAATCGCTGCCGCAACATCTGGTAATGATTGTGGAATTTGAGCTGCATCTAATTCGATAATTTCTAGATTTAATGGGTTCTCAGTAATATCATCAATCGTTGGTAATACGCCTACAGCGTCATCTACTTCGATTAATCCTGCGATTTCTAAGGCTAATAAGGCGCGACCACCGTTTGTTGGGTCATTAGGGACTGCGATACTGTCACCATCCACAATTTCTTCAACTGATGTAATTTTGTCTGAGTATAAGCCCATGGGTGTAACTAAAGTAAAGCCTAAGTTCACTAAATCTTCGTCGTTTGCTTCGTTCCAGTTTTCTAAAAAGGCAACGTGTTGAAAGGCATTTAAATCTAAAGACCCATTCGCTAAAGCTTCATTGGGTTGGTTATAGTCAGTTAATAGTGTGACATCAATCTCAATACCTTCTTGTTCTAAAGCTTTATCCGCTACATAGCCCCAAACTTCTGCACCACTATCTCCAACAACACCTATATTGACTTTCTCGCCTTCAAATTCACCTGAACTTTCTTGTGCAAATGCCACTTGAGTAGCTGGCGCTAGAATGAGTGAACTCGTTAAGGCAACTTTTCCTAACTTCTTAAGTAATTTTAACATAGCACTTTTCTCCTTTTATCTTTGACTATTCAGCATCTTCTTCCGTTGACTCTTCGCTACTTTCTTCTTGACTTGTTTCTTCGCTGCTTGCGTCTTCAGCATTTTCTCCAATCACTGGCGCATTTTCCCAGGCTGGTTTGTCACCATTGTTAGTTGTGTCATATAAAGCTTGAGCGACCTCTTCTGTTTGATAGTACTCAACGATTTGTAAATATAGGGCGTTGTCTTGGTTTTCTTCAAGAGCTGCAATGACATTTCGGTAAGCTTCATTTAACTCTTCTGGATAATCCGCGTCAACGAAAATGGCTTCATCTAAGCTCAGTCCCGCATCTGTTGCGAAGTTTAAGTTGATGAACGCTGCTGCAACATCTGGTAATGATAAAGCTAATTGAGCTGCATCTAATTCTTCAAATTCCAAGTTTAATGGGTTATCAGTAATATCATTGACTGTTGCTAAAGGCCCCACTTCATCATCTACTTCAATGACACCCGCCAATTCTAAACCAAGTAAAGCACGTCCACCGTTTGTTGGATCATTTGGAATAGCAATTGTATCGCCTTCTTGTAAGTCATCTAAAGATTCGATGTTTTCTGAGTATGCACCCATAGGTGAAACAAAGGTATAACCAATTCCAGTTAAACTTCCGTCATTCGCTTCATTCCAGTCATCTAAAAATGCTACGTGTTGGAAGGCATTTAAATCAAGGGAACCGTCTTGTAATGCAATGTTTGGTTGAACATAGTCATTGAATAAAACTAAATCAATGGTGATTCCGTCCGCTTCTGCTTTCTCAACAACGACATTCCAGACTTCTTCAGATGGCCCAGGTACGATCCCAACCGATACTTCTTCCCCTTCAAATTCACTTTGTGCTTGTACCGGAGCACTTGCACCGACTAATAAACTTGCTGCTAATCCGACTACACTTAATCTTTTTAACCATTTTCTCATTTCAACCTCTCCTTATTTAAAAATATATTGACTAGTCTATTATTTGACAAAAATATGACTTACGTCATAAACTTAACTACAAAAAAACTCCCATCCTATGAAAAGGACGAGAGTATAAACTTCGTGTTACCACCTTAATTTGTCATTTCATCACTGAAATAACCTCTACCAGTACATGTGTTTAATGTACAATAACCATATACTGTGGCATCTCTAACGGGTGCATCCGTTCATCCTTATTGCGTTACGCATTCAGAATGACCGCTCAGTAGCCATTTTCAACCAATCGTCACTTACTCACTTTCACCAAGCGTGAGCTCTCTAAAAAGTTTGATTGATTTACTTTCCACATCAAAGCGTTTTATTTATCTGTTGAGACTATAATAGTATACAAATTTTACTTTGTCAAACATTTTATTAAAGAATATGTTAGACTTAAGCATATTATTAGAGGAGTTGATGAGAATAGATTATAAAAACATTAATAAACACTTACTAAACACGTCGGAGAATCTCATCCGTCTTTTTAACGACCAAATCAGTCACATTGAAGATTTGTTATTTTTCAATGTTGGTGAACCGGATTTTCCGACACCAGAAAATATTAAACAAGCAGCGATCAAATCAATCAATGCCGATCAAAGTTTCTATGCCCATTCTCGAGGGGTGTATGAGCTGCGTGAAGCGATTCAGCGTTACTTGAAACGTAAATATGATTTGGATTATTCTCCAGATAATCAAATCATCGTCACAGCGGGCGCAACCCAAGCTTTATACCTGGCGGTGACTGGCTTAGTTAATCAAGGAGACGAAGTGTTGGTCGTTGATCCTAATTATGTTATATATAATACTCAAATTTCTTTATCGGGCGCAAAAGCTGTTGCCATTGATGTTAGTTCAACTCAATTTAAGTTAACACCTCAATTATTAAAAGAAAGCATCACTGATAAGACAAAAGCACTGCTTTTAAATCACCCGACAAATCCTACGGGAGTTACTTATACTCACGATGAGATTAAAGCCTTAGCTGAAGTCATTAAAGAGCAGCAAATTTATGTCATCTCAGATGAAGTGTATTCTGAATTTAGTTACGGATCTAAACATACGTCGATGGCAAAATTTATACCTGAATTAACTTTGTTGATTAATGGAACGTCAAAATCTCATGCAATGACTGGCTGGCGTTCTGCTTTCTTAGCCGGACCTTCAGAATTAATTAACTCAATCTACCCACTACATCAGTCAGTTCTGACAGCGATTAGTACTCAAATTCAATACGCTAGTATCGAAGCTTACGACAATACCGATGTCGAAATCCAACGCATGTTAGAAGATTATCAAGCACGCCGTGATTTTCTTATCGAAGGGTTAAGAGAATTGGAATATGACTTCATTATTCCTGAAGGTGCTTTTTATCTTTTCAGTAAAATCCCAGTTTGGTATGAAGGTGACGATTACCAATTCTGTCTAGATTTAGCCCATGAAGTTAAAATCGCTGTCACACCTGCTCAAATATTTGGTGAGGCAGGTCGCGGGCACTTTAGAATCAGTTATGTTTCAAGTATGGCTAATTTAAAAACTCTGCTTGAACAGCTTAAAGTCTTCGAAATATCTTATAAAGAAAAGAAAGCATAGATATAGCAAAAGCACTCAACCTGGGTTGAGTGCTTTTTTGTAATTTTATACTGGTCCTATAATCACGGACAATACGATATGGACGGATTTCATTCGTGTACTAAATTAATTTCTAACATAATAAATTCAGACACACTTCGCTCATTACCCAGGAGTCAAATCTTACTTTTCAATTTGTTTGATCGTTTCTTTGGGAACGGATCCGTTCCCTTTCAATGACCCAACCATCATATAAAATCGCTCTGGCAAGGCTAAGTCAGAAATGTCTTCAACATGTAAAGAAATAGAATCCTCCGCGCCTGCTTTTAATTTCTGCATTAAATCTGGTTCGACAATCGCTGCTGATCCCATCGCAAGAATATCTACATAATTTAGTGCTTCTAACAACTTATCAGGACTTGTTAAATCCCCAGCGCCAACAAGTAATGTGCGATCGGCCAATAATTCGCGGATAACTTCATTAATTACTTCACCTTTATGCTCACCGAGACGGGCTTTGTTTTTAAAGCCGGTAGGTCCAAATTGAGACACATGAATATAATCCACACCCAAATCAGCTACTTGGCCAATTAAATATAAGGCGTCATCAAGGTTATAGCCGACGATCTCGCCATGAATTTCTTCCGGACTTATACGGTAACCTATGATGAAATCATCTTTAGCGTGTTCATTTGCTACTTTTTGAACGGCTTTAACTACAGCTAAAGGAAAGGCTGCTCGTTTCTCTCGACTTCCGCCCCACTCATCCTCACGTTCGTTCGATAATTCTGAGAAGAATTGTTGAATTAAATAATGATTCGCCCCATGAATTTCAACACCATCAAAACCTGCTTCAATCGCACGTTTAGTAGCATCTGCAAAGTACTGTACAAATTCATAAACTTCTTCGTTTGTCATACCAGTGACTGGATAATCTAAGAAAACAAAGTCTTTTGTACTAGGCCCATACACTTTTTCTTCATCTTGATAGGAATACTTAGCTTGGCGACCTGGATGAAAAATCTGAAGCATTGCTTTTGCACCCTGTGCTTTCATGGTACTGGCTAATTTCTTCATACCAGTTATGTGCGCATCTGATTGGATGCCTAAACCATAACCAAAAGCATTACCAAATGGTCCTACATTCGCTGCTCCAGTTAATAATAAGGCTCCTGTTTGACTGCGACGTTCAAAATATTTTAGATCATCTTCACCGACAAAGCCGTCGTAAGTTGACCCTGCTGCCACCATTGGTGCCATCGCAAATCGCGATGAAAGCTGACTGCCATTAGGAAGGTTTACAGCTTGAAATAGTCTTTCATATTCTTGATTCATTAAAATTGGATTCCTCCTTTAGGGATTGCTTTATATTTTATTGAACATTTTCGCGAGGTGTTTGTATGAATTTAAGCGTTCTTTCTCACCATGAATTGGTGCATAAACCATTAATTCATCGATACCTAATAATTGTTGTTCTTCCTCTAAGATGGATTGAACTTTCTCAGGTGTTCCTTTAATTATGAAGCGTTTATCATAATGATTATTTAAGAAATTTAATTCTTGTTCAGAATATTTATAATCTTTCAGCTCTTCGGGACTGACATTTTTAATCATACGTCCGCGTGACAAGGCCAATTGTGATAGTTCCATAGGTTTAGCCAAGTAATCAGCTTCTTCTTGTGTATCAGCCACTACAATTAAGTAACTGACCATCACAGATGGTTTTTCAAAGAAACGGCTCGCTTGAAACTTATTGCGGTACTGTTTGAATACTTCAGGGTCTGTTTCTAAACCAAAGAATTTCGCAAAACTATAGCCTAAGCCCATTTCTCCCGCTTTACTCGCAGATTGACCAGAAGATCCTAACATCCATGGCTGCGTTAAAGTTAATGTCCCTTGTGGCATCGCGTTCGTTCTTCCATAATAGCCATCTGCTTGTTGGTCTGATAAGTAATCCAGAATGATTTCAATCTTGTCGTATTGATCATCAAAAGAGTTAGGTTTACCTTGTGCCAGTGCAACAATTTCATTCGGACCACTTCCAGGTGCACGTCCGAGTCCAATATCAATGCGGTCGGGAGCTAATGCTGTTAAAGTTTTGAAGTTTTCTGCTATTTTCAATGGTGAGTAGTGCATAATCATTGTTCCACCCGTACCTAAGCGGATTTTTGATGTCACCGCAGACATATAAGCTGCTAATAATTCTGGCGATGAACTTGCGTGGGTCGGTGAGTTATGGTGTTCTGCAAACCAATAGCGTTTGTAATTTAACTTTTCTATCTCTTGAACAAAGCACTTTGTTCGCTCAAATGCTGCCTCAGGGGTTTCTCCGTCATTTAATGTTACTAAATCGTGTACGCCTAATTCCATATATAAATCGTCCTCTCATATTGAATATTCTTATCTTCATTGTAACAAGTGAATAGATAAAAAGATTGTTATATGCTTTAAATTTAAGGAAATTCTCCTTTGTACTAGGTAGTTATTTTACAATTAGGTGGTTTCATTATATGATTACTTAGATGATACTAACAAAAGGAGTGATTAGATGGCTGGGCATTCAAAATGGAAAAATATACAAAAACGAAAAAATGCACAAGATTCTAAAAAAGGTAAAATCTTCCAAAAGCTATCCCGTGAAATTTATGTAGCTGCAAAAAACGGCGGCGATCCAGATATGAATCCTTCACTGCGTCTCGTACTTGATAAAGCAAAAAGTGCGAATATGCCAAATGATAACGTTGAGCGAGCAATTAAGCGCGCAACGGATTCAGCTGATGGCGCAAACTATGATGAAGTTGTTTATGAAGGTTATGGACCGGGCGGAATTGGTGTCTTAGTTTATGGACTAACAGATAACCATAACCGTACAGGAACTAATATCCGTACAGCTTTTAATCATAATGGTGGTAATTTAGGTGAAAAAGGTTCTGTCGCTTTTCAATTTGAACGTAAAGGTTATATTGCAATTGAACGTGAAGGTTTAGAAGACGACGAAGATACTTTAATGATGAATATTCTTGAAGCGGGAGCCGAAGATATGGAAATGTCAGAAGATGTTGTTGAAGTTTACACAGCTCCAACTGATTTTACTGCTGTTCGTGATGCTTTAGCTGAAAACTACACTTTAGCTCAATCTGAATTAACGATGAAACCAAATATTTCTGTGCCACTTGATGAGGCACTTGTAGAAGATTTTGAAGCTATGATCGATATTATTGAAGATGATGATGATGTCACTGATGTTTATCATAATGCAGAGTATTAATAATCTTTAAATTATCAGGCCAGTGAGGTGCGCATGCATGTTGCTGGCCTATTTCTTTACTCATTTTAAATGAATAATTGCACATTTATCCATATCAATAGCAGTCTACTTAGATTAGCTTTATACTTTAATTAAGCCAATTGAAAGAAGTGCTCATAATGGAAACTTACTTTACAATCAAAAGAGGGAAATTAGCTACAGCTATTTTCTTAATCATCGGCTTAATCTTTACTTGGTATGGAGCCACATTTTCCTTTATCCTTTTCCCGATGCTCGGCCAAGACGACTTTGATAATCAGTTAAGCATCATTGCATTTATACCCCTGATTTTTTTAATTATTGGACTCGTTCTTTTGGGTTACTCGATTTATTCAATTGTCAACGCAACGTATGTCACGGCTAGTAAGGATACAATTCAATATCACAAGGAGATTTATGATGTTAGTCGTATTCATCGTTTTGTCTATTGCTCTCGCTTTATTCGAAGAAAACGCGGCAATGATTATACTGAAGAAATAATCATCGAAGGGGAAGATGGTGCGATGATTATGAATATTACGAATAAAAACATGCGGACTAAGAAAGTTTTAGAATTAATCAGGGAACATTATCCAAATATTCCCCTCATTATGCAATAAAATTTATGAACTAATCGACAATTTCGCCTTTGTGTCTATTATCTCGAATTAGAGGTTTACATTCATTCAAACACCCTTTATAATATAAACAGTAAGTTAATTATTTAGAAATAGAGGAGAATTTATTTATTATGGCAGAATTTAAAAATGTAATCAAAAACCGTCGCTCAATCTACGCTTTAGGTACAAACAGCGAGTATTCAATCGAAGACATCGTAGCTACAATCCGTGAAACTCAAAAAGATGTTCCTTCAGCTTTCAACAGCCAAACATCACGTTTAGTTGTTTTAACTGGTGAAGCAAACACTAAACTTTGGAACTTAATCTTAGATGTTCAAAAAGAAGTTTTAGACCAAGCAACTTGGGACTTCATGTCACCAATTATGGAAGGGGCTAAAAACGGTATCGGTACAGTATTATTCTTCGAAGACCGCGATGCAGTAGCTAAAATGCCTACTCAAGGTCAACGTACTGAAGCATACAAACAAAACAACTCAGCTAACTCACAATACGCTACTTGGTTAGCATTAGCTGAAATGAACTTAGGTGGATCACTACAACACTTTAACGTAGGCTACGAACAAGGATTTGATAAAGCAATCCGTGAACTATTCGCCCTACCAGAATCATACGAATTAGTGGCTCAAATGCCATTTGGTTCAGTTGAACAAGTTGCTGGCGAAAAAGAATATATCGATTCAGAAGTACAAGTTCAATTAATTAAATAATTTAAACAACAAACCCCCATCATTCAGTTGATGGGGGTTTTTACTTACGCTAGTCTGCTGAGTGACTTACGTAAAATATATAATGCGAATATAAATGTCATAACTTCAACAATTATCACCGTGAGCCACACGCCGATAAGGTTAAACCACAAGGCCATCACAAGTAGCACCGGAATGATTAAAATAAAACCACGCAGTGCCGATAAGATGAGCGAAGATCTCGCTTGATTGATCGCTGCCAAATAATAAATCACAACAAAATTCATTCCCGTAAATAAGAATGACATAAAGTATAATGGAATCCCTTGAAGCGCAATCAGTGCCATCTCTTGATTTTGTTCACTATTAAAAATTGCTACTAACCCGCCTGGGAAAAAGAAACCTATTCCAAAAATGATCAAACTAAGGAATACCGCCGCAATGAGCGCAAGTTTTAACACATGTTTTAATTCTTTCGAATTTCCTTGTCCTAAGAACTTACTTGCTAGTGGTTGAAAACCTTGACCTAAGCCTGTAAATATAGCAATTACTATAATATTAATATTGGCAATAATTGCATAGGCTGATACAGCAATATTTCCAACCAATCTTAATAATACAATATTGAATAAAAACATCACGACGGCTGAAGAAAACTCGTTAAAGAATGAAGAAAATCCCAGACTTACAATATCTTTAAGTTTCTTAATTTGCATACTTACTTTATTAAAGTGCAAGTGATGATCAACCCTGCGCCAGTGTAAAGTTGCCACTAGAATCGACGTTACTGGAGAGAACACTGTCGCCATTGCTGCTCCTTTTAACTCCATTTGTAAAGGGAATATAAAGATGTAGTCTAATACGATATTCACTAACCCTCCTGTTAACATCGCAAACATCGCAAGACGTGGATTATTATCATTTCTTAAAAATGAAATAAAAACAAAATTGACCATAAACAGTGGTGAAAAGAACATCAATATATCATAATAGCTTTTCGCGATAGGGTACGTCCCTTCATTCGCACCTAAAAATTGCAAAATGGGTTCCGAGAACAGACTCGTCATCGCCGCAAATACAATTGCAGCACTAATTGTAAACATAAAAGTCATATTAAATAAACGGTTCGCATCAGTAAATTGCTTCTTACCAAGGGCAATCGCAAATAAAGTTGCCCCACCTATTCCAAACATCCAGCCAATCCCATTAAATACATTAACTACTGGTAATACAATATTTAAAGCTGCTATACCCCGTGAACCGACACCATTTGCGATAAAGAATGTATCCGCAAAGATAAACAGCGATTGTCCCATCATACTTACCATCGCTAAGGAAACATAGTGCATAAACTGCTTTCGCGTCCTTGACGCTTGATTACTCAGACCGACCAAATTCATTTCCTCCTCAAACAAAAAAGACCCCCTCCCTTTTGTTTCTAAGACCTACACAAAAGGAAAAGAGCCTACTATTTCATCCGGTGATAAAATAATTGCTTTGCTTTAATTACAAGCATTGTAGCAACTTAACATTTTAAAGTCAAACCTCTCTGGATTCTTTAATTGGGTTGTTCTGAAAAGTAATTGTCGACAGCGTATTTGAATGTCGTAAGTAAATGAGCACGCGCTTCTCTCGCAATTGGCGTATTCGGTTGAATGATATCAAAGGCATGATACGCCCCTTCAAATAATTTAAAATGCACTGGCACACCAGCCTCAAGTAAATGACTAATATAGCTGACTGTTTCATCGAAGAAAGGCTCCATTGTTCCAACATGCGTATAAGTTGGCGGTAAATTTGAATAATCTGTCGCTTGTGCTGGTGAAGCGTAGATAGGTAGGTTTTCTGCTTGATAATCAGGTCCTAAATACATCTTCCAAGCAACTTCATTATATTGGCTGTTCCATACTGGACTATTCTCTATTTGCGCTGAAGCAGTCTGTCTACTTGCATCTAACATAGGGTACAAAGGGATTTGTAAGGCAATATTCACTTCGCCGCGGTCCCTTGCTAAAAGTGATAGAGCTGCAGTGAGTCCGCCACCCGCACTATTACCACCAATAAATAGTTGATCAGACCGCACACCGTACTCTGATGCAAGATCTTTTAACCATTGTAAAGCTAAGTAAGCATCTTCTAATGCCGCAGGATAAGGTGCATCGCCAGATAGTGTGTAATCGGGTGCAACGACAACAGATCCGCTTACTCTAATAAAGTCATCAATAAGACTTGCATCCTGCTCCGGTGCACCTAGTGAGTAGCCACCCCCATGAAGCCAGAGTAGCCCGGGTGCTTTATCAATTGAAGCATCCCATTGTTTACCTGAATGATTTAGAAAGATTTCTTTATCTGATGACATTCGTTCACGGGGTCGAAAGACGCATAATCGAAGCAATGATCCGTCTTTACGTGGAATCCACACTTCTCTTAAGCGATTGGGTCCCGAGTATTTACCATATAAAACTTTTTGAGAAAAGCGCCCTAATTTTTTCATTTTTCGTTGATTCATCTTAGGTTGTAAACGACGAATCCATTTTCCTACTTGACGTAATTCTGGATGGAGCATATCTGTCGTTATTTTCATAATCTTCGCCTCCTTGTAATTTTATTGTACTGCACTTTATCCCAAGTTGCATTCGATACGATTTATTCGTTTGAGGAAATGCTATAGAGAACGTGTTTTTCTAATGGATGTCCACTTGAAAGCTGAGGATGATCAAAGTCTTTGAGATACTCCATCCCAATTTTTTTCATAACATTCTTGGATGGTTGATTGATTTTGGCAGTGAAGCTGTATATTTTATCTAGTTTTAGCGTTTCAAAGGCATATGCTAAGCATGCTTTAGCTGCTTCAGTCGCATAGCCCTTCCCCCAGGCTTCTCGTTTGAGTCGCCAGCCAATTTCGACACATGGTGTGAAATCAGCTTCAAAGTTCGCTTGATGAAGCCCTACATAACCAAGAAACGCTCCGGATTCCTTCTCCTCCACGGCATATAGCCCATACCCCTTTTCTTCGAATTCTTTTTGGATTCTTCTTGCAAAATCAATCGATTCTTCCCCAGTTAGCACATTGGGAAAATACCGCATAACCTCCCTGTCTTGATTCATTCGGATAAATTCGCCAATATCTGATTCTTTCCAACTTCTTAAGGTTAAACGTTTGGTTTCAATATAGATCAACTTCTTCCCTCCAATTTTACTTTTAAATTGACATCTTTGACCAATCCTGATATTATGAATAAATAGTAATCATTACTATTTAAATACTTAAATAAAAGGAGTACACCATGCGTATTAATATTTTATTGGAAAGCAAAGAGACTGGCGAGCGTTTATACTTAACAACGAAAAATCGCCGTAATAACCCTGATCGACTAGAACTAATGAAGTACTCACCAAAATTAAAACGTCGTACTTTATTCACAGAAGTTAAAAAATAAGGAGGATTTACATACTTGGCCAAAAAATCAAAACAAGCAAAATATGAAAAACAAATCGCCTTGGTAGAACAATATGCAGGCCTACGTCGTGAGTTAAAAGCAGCGGGAGACTATGAAGGTTTAAGTAAATTACCCATTGATTCAAACCCTAACCGCTTAAAACTGCGCGATAAAATCGATGGCCGTCCACGAGGTTACATGCGAAAATTCGGAATGTCACGAGTTAACTTTAGAAAGTATGCACATCTTGGGCAAATCCCAGGTGTTCATAAAGCCAGCTGGTAATTGAAGTAGAGGAGCGAATATTCATGGGAGCAATGAACGCATCAAGTGCTTATCGTCACTTAAAAAGTCCAAATATCATAACCCGCAAACGCGCGTTAAAATTGATTAAAGAAGCAAAACGTAAAAAGAATTAAAGTTATCATACACCTTGTAGACTGATTGGTTTATGAGGCGTTTTTTTGATTTTCCCTATATAAATACCCCCTAAATTCGTGAATGAATTTAAGGGGTGATCATAAATCTATCTAATTTGAACTGAGTATTATATGAAACCTCACGACAAGGGAAATTGGACGACTAACGGGACAGGTCATCTCACGACAAGGGAAATTAAACCGTTAACGGGACTTGTCAACTCATGACAGGTCCCGTTAGACTATTCCTCCTAATAAGGAAAATACTTTATCGTTTTTTCTTAAACTGAGCCGTATCATGAAGCTATCTATATTTCGATTAGTCTTCTACTGAATACTTAACTTCAATGCTTTTAGATTTTCCTGCATAGCTTCAATATAGCCTAAGTCCTGGTCTTGAGGAGCTACTTCTAAATCGTATAATTGAGCGACCTCTACTCCGGTTTCCAAAGCAATCGTCTGAGCGATAGAAGTATTTCCTCCTTGTTGGTAGTAGATGATTGAAGCATCAATTTCGTCGATAATTTCCACACCCATTGCCTCATAACCTTCCTCTTCTGCTTCAGTGAGATTTTGCTCTGAATGATTATGATGCTGTTCTGTTCCATTTCCACTCGCTTGGACAATTACAAGCTCTTCTTTGTCAACATTGTTAAGTAGTGATTCAACCCAATGTTCCATTGTGTTACTACTATAAACAAATACATCTGCATTATTAACTGCCACAATATTATAGACACTTGGTTCATAGCCATGAGGACTCGCATTGTCTGGCACCAATTGACTGACGTTAATTCGATCACCTCCAACTTGTTTAACAAATTCATACATTGGATAAAATGAAGTAACAACAGTTATTTTTCCTTCTTCAGATTCATTAGCAAATGCAACCTTCGACATCCCTAGGTTATTTACGATCAACATGCTAATAAACATCACCATCAAGTGTTTGCTATATTTTTTAATATCATACACAATCTCCTTTTCTAAATAGGACTGCAGTACAAAGTGCATTCTTAGTGGGCTAACATATCGTGGACTAAGCCTGAAGCATCTAGTTCAGAAGGATAGTATGTTGGCCAGTGATCAACCTCCTCTAGCAATTCATCACGATTATCCCCCCAATATAAATGAAAATGAGCGGAATCTGTCGGAGAAATACTATGGTCACTAAATTGAATAAACTCTGGCATATCCGCTGCTTGGCCATCTACTTTTTTGAAGATAAAACGCACTCCTCGATTACCACGATCATAAGTTAAAACTTCATAACCATCATATTCATATTGGGCACTTACTTCATTTTCATCTTCATAGTAGAATGTAAACGTATCATCATTAATAACAATTCGATCCAAATCAGTTTCATAACCTGTCGTGTAATATTCTTTGTATGCTTGAGCTGTCATTGTGTCGTTCTCGCTAGCTTTAGATTCAAAAACTTCATCCAAATCCCCTGACTCAAGATAAGGATAGACCGATTGCCAATCGCCTTCCCAATCAGATAAGTCACGATCAGCTATCTCATCATTATAGAAGAATCCATTATAAATTCGTTCCCCATTCCCATCTTCATCCCCACTATGGTGGTCATCAATAACAACTTCGACCACTTCTGAATCTTCAATTAAATCTCCATTACTTTCTAGTAATGCAGCTTTAATTTGTAAACCATTAGTCGTAGCCTCTCTTGAAAATATCTGACTTGTTAAACCCGCTACGGGTTCCCACTCCGATGCTTCACTGTCCTTGATATACCATTGCCATGACCCTTCAGTCTCTCACTCAATTGAAGCAACTAACTCAATCTCATCCCCCGTATGATAATGTTCAGCCAATCCTTCAATAGAGATCGACGTTGTTTTTTCTTGGCTCTCTGTTACTTGACTTTCCTGTGCTGTAACCATTGCTTCTCCCCCGGGCGCTATTGCCACCAAAGTTATGCTTGCCAACGAAATCAATAATACTTTTTTCATTTCTCATTCCACCTTTTTTGTAAATAGTAATCATTGCTGTTTAGACTCTATGTTTTATTTACCTATGTTCAAGATATTTTTCGATAATATTGAATGAAAATTTATTCATATGATCCTACTTTTATAATATTTAACTATCTATATTAAAGCGATTAAATCGGACTATCCTAATGATACAAATTGATAAAACTAAAATATTTTCGGTAAAATTTTCTAATTTATTCGCTTTAGAAAATAAAAGTGATTGACCACCCTGGTCAATAATGTTAAAATCCAAATAAGTTGACCAGGGTGGTCAACTATAGAAAGTAGGTGCTATATGTTTGAAAGTCAGCAATTTAATCGAATTGATGATGCAAAGAAGGAACGCATTCTAAATGCAGCCTTTAAAGAATTTGCTGAGAAAGGGTTTGATGACGCTTCAACAAATCGAATTGCTAAGGAAGCGAATATTAGTAAGGGGAGTTTATTTAATTATTTCAATAACAAGAAAGACTTGTTTAAGTATTTAATTGAATTAGCTTTAGAACGCATTGATACGATGTATTTTCAGAAGGTTAATTATGACATTACGGATATTTTTGATCGGATTATTCATTTTTCAGAAATAAAAAATCAAGAATACCCTAGATTTAAGGATACTTTTGATTTTTTAGGTCATATTTTTGTAAATATATCCCGCTACACAACTATATATGTAGGTTTATCGCAAGCGAAACTAGCGATTGAAAAGCAAGTTGATAAAGTATTAAATAAAGACATTGATTTAACTAAATTTCGTGAGGATATTGACGCGGAGAAAGCGTTGAATCTAATCTATTGGTCAATAGAAGGTTATCGGAATAAGCTTGTGACACAATTTTCTGATACGGATTTTACAGAACTCAATTCAGCAGACCTAACACCACTTTACGATGAATTCTTTGCTTACATTCATTTATTGAAGACAGTATATTACAAACCAGCATACGTTACTGACGGTTCTAAATAAGGAGGACAACATGTCAAAAGTCATTGAAGTAAAAAATTTAACGAAGAGCTTTGGAAATTTCACAGCCTTAGATAAAGTCAATTTAAATGTTAACAAAGGTGAAGTCCATGGCTTTATTGGGCCAAATGGTGCTGGTAAATCAACGACAATTCGAGTTCTGCTAGGTATGTTAAAAGCAGATTCGGGGCACGTTAAAGTATTTGACCAAGATGCGTGGAAACAATCCGTTGATATTCATAGACGCATTGCCTATGTTCCAGGTGACGCAAATCTTTGGCCAAACCTCACTGGGGGTCAAACTATTGATCTGTTACTGAAGATGCATGGAGGTCCAGTGAACCAAACTCGTCTGGATGATTTAATTCAGCGTTTTGAACTTGACCCGACTAAGAAGAGTCGAACTTATTCAAAAGGAAACCGTCAGAAAGTTGTTTTAATCGCCGCTTTTGCAGCAGATGTGGATTTTTATATCTTAGATGAGCCTACTTCTGGATTGGATCCATTAATGGAACGGCTTTTCCAAGAGCTCGTCTTTGAAGCAAAGGAAAATGGAAAAAGTGTGCTCCTATCGAGTCATATCTTATCCGAAGTGGAACGTCTGTGTGATAGTGTGTCGATTATTCGTAAGGGCCAAATTATCGAGTCAGGCACACTCGATGAGTTGCGTCATTTAACTCGAAGTAAATTAACGATTCAAACTGAAATGCCAGTGCCTGGTTTGGCTCAATTAGAAGGTATCCATGATTTGGTGGAGATGGACGATAATCATTATCAAATGCAGATTGAAAGTCAGAGACTTAAAGCAATTATGCAACATCTTTCAGACTTTAATTTAGTTAAGTTAGAAAGCCAACCGCCAACTTTAGAAGATTTATTCCTACATCATTATGAGAATCCGCAAGGAGGTCAGTAATTTATGCTCACACAGCTTTTTAAAGAGACTGGCCGGATTTTTAGTTTATTATTTCGACAGCATCGGCTAAATATATTTCTTTGGCTGGTTGGGATCGTTGGACTAACTATAAGTGTGGCTTACGTTTATCCGATGATTTATGAAAATCAAAGCGACTTAGTTGGCCTAGGTATTACAATGCAAAACCCAGCCATGACAGCAATGCTAGGTCCTGCACAGTCACCATAGGATTATACGGCTGCGATTGCTTTTGCTGGAGAGATGTTGTTATTTACAGCGATTGGCATGGCTGTTATGAACATTTTATTAGTAAGCACAACAACGCGGTTGGATGAAGAAGAAGGACGGTTAGAGCTCGTTCAATCATTACCTGTTGGAAAATTATCCTATACTACCGCTTCGACTTTATTAATGCTTATACTCAATGGAGTCATAACAATAGTGATTGCGGTCGGTTTAGGTGTTATGGATAATGCAGATTTTACTTGGGAGGCTTCATTATTGTATGGAGCTGTTCTTGGGTCCACTGGGTTATTCTTTTCAGGAGCTACCATGGTCGCTGCTCAATTAAGTGAGACAACACGTGGAACTCGCGGGATTGCTTTCACTGTACTCATTCTTTCATATCTTATTCGTGCAGTTGGTGACGTTAGTAATGAAACTCTGTCACTTTTCTCACCATTAGGTTGGACTGTGCGTACTGAAGTGTTTGCGACGAATGAATGGTGGCCAATCATTGGATTAGCGGTTGGATCAGTAATTCTAATTGGCGTTGGCTTTATATTAAATCGTCGTCGCGATATTTTTCAAGGATTACTACCGCAACGTCCAGGTAGAAAAAATGCTTCTTGGTTCTTAAAAACTTTACCAGGTTTTGTTTGGAGTCAAGAAAAGGTTAAACTCATTTCATGGGCTTTAGGAATTTTCCTTATAGCAGCAGCTTTTGGAGCGATCTTAGGTGATCTTGAAACGTACTTTGCTGACATGGATATTTTGCAAGCTTTTCTACCAAATTTAGACACTGCTACTTTAACTGAAGAATTTACACGATTATTGTTCGCGATTATGTCGCTATTTACTGGCATCCCGGCTGTTACGATGATCACGAGCCTGAAGCATGAGGAAGATATTGGGCGATTGGAAAATATATACAGTCGTTCTGTTTCACGCACGAAGTTGTTACTGACCTATTATTGTATCGGTTTAGTATTTATTGCAATTATGCAACTTTTAATGGCGATAGGTATTTACTACCCTGCCAGCCTTGTGATGGACGAACCTTTATCTCTAGTAACTTTTGTTGAAATGGCCTTGTTATATGTTCCTAGCATATGGTTCCTTTTAAGCTTGGCAACGTTCATACTCGGCTTTATTCCTAAAGTCATGCAATTAATTTGGCTTTACTTAACATTCTCTTTCATCGTGAGTTATTTAGGTGAACTTATGGAATTTCCAGAATGGTTAAATAACTTATCTGTCTTTTACCATACGCCAGTGGAATTCGATGGGTTCCCTCTACTTGTCATAATCGTTGTAGCTATTGTACTATCGGCGCTTGGTTTCATTGGATATAACCGCCGTGATTTGAAAAATTAATAGTAAAAAAACCGCTAAAGCATTTTTCAACTTTAGCGGTTTTTCTAGTTTCTTTCTCTAATACGGTTACGGTAATCATTCACGAAATTAGGCCAATCGGTCTTGATGACGTTGACTCCGTATTTTCTCATAATACTCCAGACATAAGTTTCACTACAAAGAATTGCGGCTGTATCGTCCAGCACATCGAATAGTTTATACTCTCTACCAAGGTGTTCAGAATTGGCAATAATCATCATATCTTGGTGAATCAGTTTATTTAACCAATTACTTTCTAGCAATGAATGATGATTTAAATCATCAATTCTTAAATCAACACCAATTAATCGAATATTTTCATAAGTCTTTACTCGTTCAAAGTCAGCTTGTTCGTAGGCAATCGCAACGATTGGTATATTCACATTCGCTTCGTTTAACAACTCTAATGACTTTGGTTCAGCTGGTGCTTTTAGGAATAATAATTCTTTCTTACCTGATTTGATTAATATGTCAAAAAGAGCTTCATCATCCCAGTAATCTGACGTTCGATCTATATTTACAATATAGTTTATTGGAAGCCAATCTAGAAAGTCTTCTAACTTTTCTACTCGGTAGCCAGATTTTTGTCCATTCGAATTGAGTAACACTAAAGAATCAATCTCTTCAGAGGTCATCTCTTCAAACTCTTTATCAACATCTAGTAACATTCTTACGACTAATTTATGAAATAAATAATACACGCCGTCAGCTGAGCGACATACGTCGACCTCTATAATATCTGCTCCCGCTTTTTTAGCGGTAATTGCAGCTTGACGGGTATTTTGAATTACATTCCCACCCCAGAATCCGCGGTGGGCCATAATTAAGAACTTTTTATCATCTTTGGTTTGTTTAATAATATTTTCACTCATTTTATTCTCTTTCTTTTAATTTTTCTATTAACTATTTTTTTAATTATATTTTCGATTAAGGCTAAAAATACCTGTCAGTTTGTAAAAGGTATACATTGCGAATATACTCATATTGTAATCGATTACCTACATTTGTCATTATAACACCGTCTTGAGGGTATTGATATGCCTTTTCTATGTTTTCCTTAATGATATTAATAATATTCATTAACTAGTATTTAATAACGCTTGCACATTTTAATTCCGTGTGTTATCTTTGTATCACATTAGAAAAATTAAAATTCAAGGAGAAAACTAAATGATTCTGTTAACAAATACAAAATTAAACAACGTCGTCGTCGACGCTGTCAGGACTTAGCTTATTCGATAAAAATTCGAATATATGCCAAGTCCTATTCGTGTTTGTTGACAGAATAGGATTTTCTTTTTAAAAGCCCTATTCTATCCGCAAGATAGAATAGGGCTTTTATTTTTCTATTAAAACTTAAAAAAGGGGATTATTATTATGAAACTAAGAAAAATGGGACTAACATTACTATCAATGCTTACTTTAGGGGCTAGCTTAACGCCTGCTATGTCCACTGCAAACGCACAAGAAGAGGAACCAATTCGCATTGGTGCGAATTTAGAACTCTCTGGATACGGATCAGCTTACGGTGTACCTATCATCGATAATCTGACATTAGCTGCTGAAGAAATCAATGAAGCGGGCGGTTTATTAGGTGGCCGCATGATCGAAATTATTGACTATGACAATACTTCGAACAAAACTGAAGCAACATCCATTGCGACTCGCCTAGCCGGTGAAGATGTAGCAGCAGTTCTTGGCCCAGCAACATCAGATATGATTTATGCATCACGCCCTTCTGCCATTCAAAGTCAGTTACCGACAATGTATCCAGTTGGAACGTCTGATGATCTAACAATCGATGAGAATGGTGATGTAATAAGCAATATCTTCCGTTTAGCTTTTACGTATTCTTTCCAAGGTAAAGCTGCTGCTAGATATGCTATGGACGAATTAGGTGCAACAAACGCAGCAGTTATTACTGACCAATCCAATGATTATTCGGTTGGTCTAGCCGATCCTTTTAAAGCAGAATTCGAAGCTTTAAGTGGGACAATTACTGAAGAACTCTTCTACAACGCTGGCGAGCAAGACTTTATGGGTCTATTGACTTCATTGGCTGTCCTTGATTTTGATATTTTATATATACCTGGTTTCTTTAGTGAAGGTGGAATCATTGTTCGACAAGCGCGTGAAATGGGTCTAATGCAACCAATTCTAAGTGGACATGGCTTCGCAAGTGATACATTATTAGAAATTGCTGGCCCACAAAATGCAACAGACTTATATATTACCTCTCACTTCCATACTGGTAGTGAAAACCCAGGCGCTCAAGAATATGTTGCGAAATTCGAAGAACGTTACGGTGAATCACCTGACACATTTGATGCTTTAAGTTATGACGCTGCCCACTTAATCTTCCAAGCTATTGAAGAAGCCGGAACAGATAACCCTGAAGCAATTCGCGAATCAATGGAAAATATTCAGTTTGAAGGAATCACTGGTGCATTCCAATATGATGAATACCATAATGCCGTAGAAACTGCCCCAATGTTACATTATATCGATGGAGAAGTAGCTGAAGTATTTGAAGTTGATGGGAACTAATAAATAGACAGATAAACGGAGCTTACTTCTAGTGAGTTCCGTTTTTTATTGTCATAAAACTATAGCACGAATAAAATCCATTAATAATGCTTGCACATTTAAATTCCATGTGATATTTTTGAATTACATTAGAAATCATTAAAATTTAAGGGGAAACTCCAATGCTTCTGTTATCAAACATGAAATTAAATAACGCCATTATTATTATTATTAACGGCCTCAGGACTTAGCTTATTCGAAAAAATCGAATAACTGCTCAGTCCTATTCATGTTTGAACACAGAATAGGAAAATCTTTTTTAAAAGTCCTATTCTATCCGAAAGATAGATTAGGGCTTTTTATTTTTTCTATTGAATATTATAAAAGGGGATTATTATTATGAAATTAAGAAAACTAGGATTAACGTTACTTTCAATGCTTACTTTAGGGACAAGTTTAACACCTGATATGACTACTGCACAGGCACAGGATCAAGAACCAATTCGCATTGGAGCAAACTTGGAACTGTCTGGTGTCGGATCAGCATACGCTGTACCAATGATGGATAATCTAACATTAGCTGCCGAGGAAGTTAATGAAGCGGGCGGTCTCTTAGGTGGTCGAATGGTCGAAATCGTAGAATACGATAACACATCGAATAAAGCAGAAGCAACTTCGATTGCGACTCGTTTAGCTAGTGAAGGTGTATCTGTAGTTTTTGGTCCTGCAACGTCTGACCTAGTTTACGCATCCCGTCCAACTGCGGTTGAAAGTCAGTTACCAACTATGTATCCCGTAGGAACAGCAGACAATTTAGCTTTAGATGAGAACGGTGAAGTTATCAGTAATATCTTCCGTTTAGCCTTTACTTATACATTCCAAGGAAACGCAGCTGCAAGGTTTGCGATGGACGAATTAGGCGCAACCAATGCAGTGGTTATTACTGACCAATCAAAAGACTATTCGGTTGGTTTAGCTGAGCCTTTCAAAGCAGAATTTGAAAATTTAGGCGGAACAGTTGTTGATGAAGTGTTCTATAATGATGGCGAGCAAGACTTTATGGGCTTACTCACTTCAATTGCTACCCTTGATTTCGATGTCTTATATGTCCCCGCCTTCTTCAGTGAAGCTGGAATAGTTAACTTTTCTTGATAAATGGAAATAAAAAAGTTATATACAATCGATAGAATCAGATGATTTTTCCAATTTCCGTCATCTTCATCAAATCCCATAATGAATAAATCTGTTCCATAATCAACACGTTCATAACCACCAAATACTGTTTGATTAGGTATGCGATTACATTTTGATTCAACAAATTTCCCTTCAGGTTCAGTAATATCACTTTCGTCATTTTCTTCAAAAGGAAAAGATAGAAAGTGCATAATACCTACTGAATTTTCTCCAAAATCAATTGATTTTGAATTATAAAAAATAGTTCGAAAAATAGAATTTACAAATAGTGCAGCTTTTCCGATACCTTTACTGCCTTGAGAGTCGTCATCACTTTTTACAGAAAGCCCTTCACCAATACCAGTCCAGAAAATGGTTCATTTCTGGACACTGCTATTTTGGTATGATTTTTCTCTAAATGATCTGAAATACGTGTCCATAAACCCGTAATAAATTCTATGTCCAATTAATCAAGTACGATAAAGATATGATACACTGAAAAAAACGACAGATCATTTTTATATGCACTTTTTGAATGCGGGCTTACATAATCCGTGAGTGAAGGTTAAACACTATACAGAAGATGGTCTCTTATGTTTAATGCCACGACTAAGTAACTCTTATTCATAATTCTTGTTCAAATATTCCAGAATGCTATTACGTATTTCATCATGCTTTATAGGGTTATAAGAGGTTTCTTTATTGTGCCAGTTGGAACTATCGTATAGCCATACAGGCATTTTTTTCCGTTCTTCACTTTCCCATTCATAACGTGGAAAAACATGGGCATGCAGAAAATTATCAGTATTTCCTAAAATGTCATAATTAACTCTAATAGGTGTACAACTATGAATAATAGCATCACCTAGAATACTCATGTCGGAAAGAAACTGTTCACGTTCCTCTAATGTTAAGACATTCAAAGAGTTAACTTCCTTTTTGGGTAATAGCACACAGTAGCCAGGCAAAAATTGAACATCTCCAAAAACAGCATAGCCACCTTTTAATTCTTTTATCAGCATTGGATTAGTCCCATTTATTGCAGATAAAACTCGATTCTCGTACCATTCCATGTAAATCACTCCTTTTTGACTTAGATAATTTTTCTTTTTAATTCTTCAGTATTTCTGGAATCTTCTTCTCGTTTTTTTGGAATTTATTTTATCAAGCAACGTTATTTGAATGCTTTAACAATATTTTGAGAAGCTTGTTTTATTGCTGTCGCTTCAGCACTATCTCCTTGGTCTTTTATTTTTTGCCATAACAGATTTGATGACATATCTGTTTTGATTTTAAATTCTTCCTCGTAGATAGCCCCGTCAAGATCTTGGTATTTTATTTTACCTGTAATCGTTTCATTAAAAGTAGTATCCATGCTTGTAGTGAATTTTTGATTTGGAGCAATTATTCCACCAACTAGTGACCCTAACCGATTAAGGTCATTATTTTCATCTAATTTGGAAATAAAGGTTAAATCTAAAATTTTTGCAGCACTTTTCCCAAAATTCTTAATGACAATATACTTTTCAAAATAAACAGTATCTAAAGTTTCTATATAAAACATAACGTAAGGTCTGTTGGCACTTAATATTGACTTTTCAGTCAGCTGAATAGATTTTTTAGATTGATATAGTGAACTTAGAGCTATGGCTAAACTAATACATGAAACCAAAATCTGAATAAGTTCTGCTAGCGAAATGTAAGGTTGAAGTAATTGAGTTATATTTTCCATTGCAACAGTCTCCTCTATTAAAATAAGTTCTTTGAAGTTTAGTTTTTTTATTAGGTTTATTTCAAAGCTTACAGATTATAAATCTCTTTATTAGAATAGACTCTATAGATCAGTACTTAGTTGCAGTTTTCTCTTATTGCGCGTCAAGGTGCTTTTACTGATGCCAGTCATTTTCTCTACCTCTTTATAGGAATGCCTTTCCAATAGATTCATGGCCAGATTGATTTGTTGCTGATTGAATTTTTTTGGTCGCCCTTCCCGGAAGTCGGGATCTAAGCAAGATTTTCGTGCGTAAGTAGAAAAATTTTGTAGGTTTGCTTCCCTCATATTTTTCTCAATAATTTTATTTTCTAATTCAGAAACAAAAAACTTTTTTTGAATGTTCCGTTGTCTGTTTGCTTTTTTATCCATATCAAAACCTCCGCAAATCTAAGAATAGTAATTCTATTATAAAGTATTGTGGTGAACTTCGCATGTGTGTACACACATGCAGTAAAAAGTAATCATCTTCCACTCGGTCACACCTAAAATTTACATTTTAGTTTGTACCTCGTCTCAGACGATTCTTTTTATTTTTGGGGCGTTGCCCCAATCCCAATTTTTTAGAAATAGCTAGGATAATTTTCAACATCTCCGTACAAACTTTCAACTGTAAAACACAATTCCTCGACTTCACCTGGCTATCAAACGATTAAACTCTGCATTGTTTAATCGCATGCAGGAGTATCAGACCAGCTGTTTCAGCCAACATGACGGCTTTCATTCCAACTGTCAAATAATCAGTTATTGCTATCTTATTTTAGATAGCATTCCTATTTCGTGTTAAAGCACTTGTAAGGAAACGTGTCACACCATCCATGGCGTAAGCCGTTGCCCACTTCAATCCGAATGGCCGGTCTCTGTATTGATTATAGTCCGTAAATGTTTTCTTAGTACGCTTTACCATGACTTTCAGCACCTTCAAGTCCAGACATACCACCTGCATGTCCTCCGACAAGGCTGCTGCGGCTGATTGCAGTCGCCCCTGGCAATAACGAATTAGCATGCACCAAGGCTTTGAATCCGTATCGGTTTCGAATTTTGTCACACAGATAATCTAAATCATCGTTCGCCAAGCACGTGAAATGGGTCTAATGCAACCAATTCTAAGTGGACATGGCTTCGCAAGTGATACTTTAACTGAAATTGCTGGCGCTCAAAACGCTACTGATCTTTACTTTACATCGCACTTCCATACAGGTAGTGACAATCCTGGTGCCCAAGAATACGTTGCGAAATTCGAAGAACGCTTCGGTCATGCACCCGATACATTCGACGCTTTAAGTTACGATGGCGCTCACTTAATCTTCCAAGCAATCGAAGAAGCAGGGTCAGATGATCCAACAGCGATCCGTGACGCTATGGAAAATATTCAATTCGAAGGCGTGACTGGATCATTCCAATACGATGACCTTCATAATGCCGTAAACTCCGCTCCTATGTTACATTTAGTAAACGGAGAAGTGACTGAGGAATATGTAGTGGATGGTAACTAACATAACATACAAACGGAGCTTGCTTTATTGTAAGTTCCGTTTTTTTAACGAACCAAAAAAATAATCCTCACTCTTTACTAGAGTAAAGATTATTAAAAACCGATATCTTATTATGCCGAGGGCCGGAATCGAACCGGCACGGTAGTCACCCACCGCAGGATTTTAAGTCCTGTGCGTCTGCCAGTTCCGCCACCCCGGCAATAAAAAAAGTGGTTGGTCGTGACAACGACAAACAGAAGTATACCATCTAATTATATTATATGTCAATACTATCTTCATAATTTTATTATAATTATTTAATTCACTGAAATATTTACTAGTAAAGGTTATAATAGAATGTAACAAGGACATAGGAGGTATTATATGAAATTAGGGATTTTAAAACCCAGTAATGCTGGAGAAAAGAGACTTACTCTACTACCAGAACACATCGAAGGCTTAGAAAATGATATATTAATCGAAGCTGGCTTTGGTGAAAGTTTAGAAATTACTGATAAAGAATATGAAGATAAAGGCTGTACAATACTTTCACGTAAAGAGGTCTATGAGCAAGCAGATGCTCTTTACTCGATGAAAGGTATACCGGAAGAGGAATATGATTTATTACAAGATAACCAAATTATCATTGGCTGGATCCACCCACAAGCCAAAGGTAAAGCATTCATGGAAGGGGTCGCAACTGATAAACATTTAATCATCTTAAACATTGATAACACACAACCAACCATTGCTTTTGAAGATAAGATTGAACCTATTCCATTTATCCGAAGTAACTTTACTTACAAAAACAGCGTTACCGCAGGTTATGTAGGTACCATTCATTCAATGTTAAGTTACGGTAAACTGTTCAATTCGACAACGAATATCGCGATTCTTGGTTCGGGAAATGTATCTCAAGGTGCAATGAATGCTGCATCTAAACTTGGTGCTATTGATAATATTCGTATGTTCTACCATAGTAATTTAGATGAATTTTATAAAACTTATAGTGAATACGATGTGATTATTAACGCAATTGCGGTAACTGATCCAACAAATCATATGTTAACTTATGACCATGTTAAAAACATGAAAAAAGGAACGCTTGTTGTTGATTTAGCCGCTCAACCTGGTGAAGCCGTTGAATTCAGTTCTGAGACAACTTATGATGAACCATTACTTAAAGTGGACGATATCTTTGTCTACTGTATTCGTAACATCCCTTCATTAGTATACCGTACAGCAAGTGAAGTACTTTCTGAATCATTCACAAATTGGGTATTTAAACGCGACTTACAAGAATACATTGATCTAGCAAAAGAACATGGTTATAACATTAAATAAAGTATAGGTACCTTAAACTGAGTAACGATAAGTTATTCAGTTTTTTTGTTATCAATTAATAATCATTCATATTATTATATTGATATAATTAACATTGTATAGTTTGACTAATTATCATAAGGGTGATTTAATAATATTAAAGTAATTCTAATACATTAAAGTATTCGTTTGAGTGATTCTTATTCTAATTGTATTCGCTTTACGCTATGTTCCAATAGTGATGCTTATCTTTTAATAGGTATACATTTTTGGAAATCTAATCTTCGAAAGGGGTAGGTCTAATTAAAAATAACCTTATTAATTTTTTACATTTTTTACCTTTTCTAGTTTACGTAAATTTACTATTTATTTTATTCAGTTTACCTTTGATAACTCTATTCCCTAGCCTTTTCGCTTTAGTTCATGTGATCGATGGCTATTTTTCCAATGATGAATTAACGAATTCATCGTTATTTTTTCGATTTAAAAGCGCATTTAAACAACTGTGGAGAAAAAGCCTTAAATTTGGTTTGATATCTCTCCCTTTTATTTTAATCATTGGATTAGATTTACTCATTCTTAGTTCAGTTACAACTCAGAGTCCGCTCGTTATCGCATTTAAATATGCTTTAATTTTTCTTAGTCTCATAATTTACTGTATTTTTCACTTTATATTTTTGCAAATCATTCAGTTACATTGAAGAAATCTATAATAATTGGATTTTTACTAACGATTAAAAATCCTGTTATGTCATTACTGATAATACTAGCGCATTTGATTATAATAGTGACCGCATTTTTCCAGCCTGGTCTAGGTTTGTTATTAATGTTCAGCGCACCGATTTATATCGTAAATTATGTTTGTCACCGTTTCATAAATTTTAAAGAGGATTTACAATGAAAAAAATTATTAATTTATTAATCACCTTTGTAATGGCTTTTTCATTTATTAGTATAAATAAAAGCGCTCCCGTTTCGACTCAAGAAAATGGGGAAGTGGTTGGATTAGATTTCTGGACATTTTGGGGTTCAGAACCACGTCGGAATGTTGTTGGTCATTTGGTGGAATAATTTAACTTAAGGAGGAGCGACATGCTAGAACATTACACAATGGCTTATGGGAAGAATCAAGAAGATAAATCGTATGATTTCTATCATTTATGGCAAGCGAATGAACAGGAAATTCAACAGATGCTTGATCAATTTGATATTCCTGAGGATTTTATAACGAGTGGTCTAGATTCTTACGAAGTTGCCCGGTGGGAGTCGTATAAAGGCGATGATGGAGATTTATACACCTTGGTACTCTTTAACTACCCCTTTAAAGAGCGAACACAAGACTTCCGTGACGTGTATCGTACTGCCCCTATCGCCATTGTATTTAAACCTGGTTTAGTCATTGTCACTAGTATCGATTCCTTAAAAACTCTCAATCACATTACAGAAATGAGATTGAATTCTTTTAACGGCTTAGATGAGTTGGGCCTAGTATTGAATATACTATGGTTTATCGCCCGATTATTCATTATTCTTTTAGAGGAAATCGACCGAGAAATTCGGGATTTAGAATCAGATGTCACAGAGTCTACAAAAAATGAAATCTTTTACACGCAAATGAAATTAAATAAAGCGCTCGTCTTCTTTAATTCAGCCATTAATAATGATCGGGATGTACTAGAACATCTAAAAGAACAGTTTAACCAGTTAGATATTGAGGATAATGACTTGCAGCATCTGCGTGATGTTAATGTTGAATTGCATCAAGCGAGTGGCATGGTGCATGAATTGAAGCAACTCAATGAAAAAGTGAGCGATATCTTATCGAATGTGGTCAATAATAATATGAACCAAGTTATGCGCGTATTAACTGTATGGTCCATTATTTTAACAATTCCAACCATTATAACCAGCGCTTGGGGAATGAACGTTCCTGTGCCAGGTGAAGAGGCTGCATCTTCAATGATTATCATTGGTATTACTACTCTAATTTTAGTGTTAATTGGTTACTGGCTGTTTAAACGGAATAAATGGCTGTAGAAGTAAAGCGGTCACGGTGATTAAAGTGATTAAATTATATTAAAAGGACTCATTTACCCGTTTAACCAGGTAAATGAGTCCTTTTGTTTGTCTAACCTAATATTTCTTCAGCTAAGGTACGGGCTATTTCATTTAAATTGTCACGATTACGACCTAATTCTAAGCGAATAATCGGTTCCGTAGCGCTCGAGATGAAGATATCAATTTCAGCATCTAAATCAGTTGTCCCTGCCGTTTCGATTGAGAAACGACTAATTGATTTATACGGAACACTTTGGATGTCACGCTTGCTTCCGACTCCTTGGATGTCAATTAAGATAAGACGTTTGTTAGTGAACACAATAAAGTCACGAATCAATTTGTATGTTGAAACAACTTCTTCTGTTGACGTTAAAATATCTTGAATCACATTCATAGCACTCGCGTTATCGACTTTACCTGCTTTTCCTGTTAATCGATCAAATATTGACATGTCCATTCCTCTTTTCGTAAGTTTGTTAATCTAAGTATATCAGATTGCCTTACCGAGTTAAAAATTAATGCGTCGCTCCACCGATCACTTGAATATCGTCTTTATCATTGTATTCAACAATTGCTTTGATCGCTGCTTCAATTCCACGAGCCATATCAGTTAATGACATTGCGGGTTGATTTGGTTTATCTAATACTTGTTCAGTCATGAATGGAATATGCATAAATCCTGCTTTTACTTCTGGGAACTCTTTATCAACTAAGTAAAGTGTTTGGTACATTATGTGATTACATACAAAAGTTCCAGCTGTGTTTGATACTGAGGCAGGAATGCCTACATTTTTCATCGCTTCTACCATTGCTTTAATTGGTAATTTTGAGAAGTAAGCTGGTTGGCCGTCTTCTTGAATAGCTAAATCAATCGGTTGGTTTCCTTCATTATCAGGAATACGGGCATCATCTTGATTGATTGCGACACGTTCTGGTGTTAAGCCCATACGTCCGCCCGCTTGACCGATATTTAAAACAACATCAGGTTTGAATTCATTCATTTTCTCACGGACAACATCTGCAGATTTGTGGAAAACTGTTGGGATTTCCAATTTTTCAATCTCTGCACCTTTAATTGTATCTGGTAATAATTTTACTGCTTCAATGGCAGGGTTCATTGCTTCGCCACCAAATGGATCGAATCCTGTTACTAAAATTTTCATATAAAAACTCCTCCTGTTAGATAAATGGTAAGTAGTACATTAAAATTACATGCACTACAATCATACTAAACGCGAATGGAACTTGGTCTTTAATGACTCCAAATTCACTCTTCATCTCTAATAATGCTACAGGTAATGCGTTAAAATTACCAGCCATAGGGGTCATTAAAGTCCCACAAAAACCAGCAGTCATTGCTAAAGCTCCTGCAATAATTGGATCCGCACCAAGTGAGAATACGAATGGCACACCAATTCCTAACGTAATAACGGTAAAGGCCGCAAAGGCATTCCCCATAACCATTGTGAATAACACCATACCTAAGACATATACTAAAACTCCCCAGAATCGACTTTCAGCTGGGATGACTCCTTGAACAAGTCCAGACACAACATCTCCAACACCTGCTGCAGTAAATACTGTACCTAAAGCACCAAGCAATTGAGGTAAAATACCTGTTGTTGATACCTGTTGAATCATGCGATCACTTTCTGGAAGCAATGTTTTTGGTCCACGACGAATAGTGAATAATAGTGTTATCGTCCCGATTAAAGCTCCAATACCTAAGACCGATTGACTTAATGCTGGGAAAATTTGGGCAATCAATAATGAAGATATCGCTAAAGTCATGACGGGTAAGAAGATACCATTACCTGTATTGTCAGCATTCTCTTTAACTTCTTTTTCCGGTGTGGCTTTGATTTCTCCGATCGATACTTGTTTGAATAAAGTAATTACCCCAATGATCAACACTAATACTCCATTAATGATATTGGGAATATAACTACCACCAACGAATAGGACTCCTAGAGTCGCCCAAAATAATGTCGTTCCGATACGTGTAGGATTCGTCTCATCGTTGAATACACGGTAAGCTGTATAAAGTAATTGTAAACCAATGACGATATACATAATTTCTAAAACTGTACTTGCAAATTGTTCCATTGATTTCTCCTCCTACTTTTTAGCTTTCGCTTTTTTACGTAATTGACGGTCAAAACGCCAGTTGAAAATGGCAGCTAATACTAATGCAATCACTGCAATTGGGATTGACGCAATGGCTAATGAGCTTTGGTTACCGTTTAAACCTAAGTCAATCAATGTTGCACTGATTAATTGAATTCCGGCAGATCCTGCGAATGTATTTTGCGCAAAGAAGTTACCATAGTTATCCGCTGCAGATGCGCGTGCTTTAATTTTCTCAACGTCGTCTTCATCTAATTTACCATCCGTATCTGACTCCGCTGCTGCTTCTGCCATTGGATAGATCAATGGACGCACAAACTGTGGATGTCCACCAAGTCGAATTGAGAAAAATCCCGATAATTCACGAATTGCTTGATACACTGTAAACAAGCCACCTGTTGAGAGTCCTTTAATCTTTTCAATAAATCGAATCGCTTGTTCTTTTAGACCAAACGTCTCTGACAAGCCGATCATCGGTAAAGTTAAGAAGAACAAGGTTACAAAACGCTGGTTCGTAAATGCCTCTCCGAGTATCGTTAAAAATTCTATGAATGAAATGCCTGATACTAATGCAGTAACAAGTCCTGCGACAACAACAGTTGCGATTGTGTCAAATTTTAGAATAAAACCTAATATGATAATGACAATACCTATTAATTTAATCCATTCCATATCTATACCTCCTTAAACAATTTAAATTTATTAAAATGTTCACCTATTTTACCATACATGAAACAAATTTGATCCCCTTGCTGATTATCTTTATGAAAATATAATAAAAGTAGACTCTTTAAATCCTTTTCAATTAAAGATACAATAGAATAAGTATATTAGAAAAGAGTTTATAACATGAAAATCCAACGTATCAATTCCATTCACTCACCTTTGACAGATGATTTGGAAACTTTATATATTAATGCCTTTCCTTCGTATGAACGCAAACCTTTTGAAACTTTATTCTCACATCAAGAAACTGGTTTTGCTGAAGTCTTCGCAATGACTGAAGACGAACGCTTTATTGGTATGATTTCAACTTTAAAAAGTTCTCAATTAATTTTTGTTGAATACTTTGCAATTTCTCCTGAATATCGCAGCCTAGGTTATGGTTCAAAAGTTTTATCACTTCTTAAAGAAAAATATCATGACATGAATATTTGCTTAGAAATTGAAGTTGTTCAAACGGATGAAGGTATCATAGAGGAACGCTTACGACGCCTGCAATTTTACGAGAAGAATGGCTTCCAACAATTAAATATGATTGTGAATTTATTTGATGTAGAATTTGAATTGCTAGGTACGAGTTCGGAGATAACTTTTGAAGAATATTTTACTTTATATGAACAAATTCATGGAGATTCATTTAAAGACAAGCTTTATTTAATTGATGAATTGTAAAATTAAGTGCGACAAATAAAGAAACCCATAACAGGTTCGTGTAAAATGTTAGTAACGACAAAAACATAAACACGGAGGTCTGTTATGAGCTACACACATCTTACCATAGAGGAACGTTCAAAAATAGAAATACT